>CAZKCB010000007.1:0-18845 GCA_964550965.1 uncultured Oscillospiraceae bacterium | reverse complement strand
TCTTTGCCAGACAGCGATAATACAATCCAAAATACCAACACAAATCAAAAAGAGAAACCACCAAAAGTAGTCTTTTTTTTGCACCGGAACGGTAAATCCGCTCTCTATATTCCAGTTTTTCTGGCAGATTCATCTTTTTATCTCGACGCACAAGACGCTTTAAAAGTTCAACCCCCGGTGTCCCCCTGGCTTTTCCCCATATCCTTTTCGCTTTGATATTATGCTTTTCACAATAGCGGAGCAGCAATTCAATTTGCGTGGATTTTCCAGAGCTATCGATTCCGCTGAAACTGATTATCATTTTATGCGCACCCCTGCCTGAGACTTCCATCTATTGTTTCTTTCAGCAACTGAAGAAACCTCTCTTCTTCTTTTCCAACATCATTTAAAAACATCTGACAGCCCTCGCGAAATTTTTTTTCATCAAACTCCGACAAATAGCGATCAAAGTCGGATTCCACATTTTTGGAAAATCCGTCGACGGAAAACCCCAATCCGTAAACGGCAATGAGCTCCGCCAGGTATGTTCCCTTAGAAGCCACAATTGGTTTCCCATAGATGGCTGCATCATAAACACGGTTTGGAAGAGGCGTAGCATCCGCCAAACGAATTCGGCTACTGTGGTTTACATAGATGGCGTTGATCATGTCCACATTCTGATAAACCAAAGATTTTTGCGAATGGGTAAATTCTCCGGAAAAGCTCACATTCTGAATGCCCTCGGCTTCGCAGTACTCCCTGATATCGCATCCGGGAAGAATTCTTCCCGCAAAGCAGGAGAAATAGCGTCTGCTGTCTTTTAAGGACAACAAAACCGCTCTGGTCTGTTTGTCCAATCGGATGTTTCCTACAAAGGTGAAACGAATCGTCTTTTTTTCCTTTAAGGGAACCGGATCATATTCAGAGCTTTCCGTGAAAACCAAATTGTGATTCAGCACAATCTTGGGCGATGGCCTCAAAAAACGCAAAAAGGCCTTTGAAGAAATCGCCGTAAATGTAGACTCCGCAACTAAACGATTTACGACATATCCAACAAGAGTGTTTTTCCCCTTAGAGTAATCTCGGATATCAAAGATATACCTACCCCGATAGTGCTTGTGTAAAAACCCGGAAAGAAGTACACCAGGATAAGTGCTCAGGATGATAAGAAAATCGTAGTTCCTTTTCAGCAGCAATGCTTTCGCCTGCTTTTCCCACATGAAAAAAGCCGTCACTTTAGAGTCAAGCCGATTGCCGCATGCAATACAGACCTCACTTTCCCCCTCAACAAGAGTCTGGTCCGGCATACCGGTGCGATTCCAAAAAATCACTTCATACTCTGCATCAGCTTCCGATAATACTCTTTCATATTTTTCTAAGTAGGGGGTCGCCGCCCTGTCCCAAAAACAAAGAATTCCTATCATTTCACACCGATTTTCCTTTTCTGCACCAGTTCTCGTATTCTCAGCATCAGGAAAAACAGCTTCTCTGCCAAGTCTCTCAATGCAATTAAGATCGGATATTTGGCAACTGTAATCTTTGCATACTGCTTCTCTTCCGGCCCAAATTTCTTTTTATACTCCCGAACACCAACCATGTCAAAGATTTGGCACCCCTCTTTTTTCCAATACTGAATAGCCCTCCAGATCATCGCCTCATTGGGTCGGTAGCATTGAGAACCTCGGTAGCTGGCGCCTCCCCAGAAGAAAAACTTTTTGTCATATCCTAAAAAGATCGAAGTCGCAATGCTGTTTCCTTCCGGATCTTTCACCCGCAGGCAAAGTAGCCGACCGGTTGGTCCCATGGTATCCAACAGATTTTCTACTTTTTTTAGGCCGTAAGTTGGGACCAATCCCTGCTTCGCGAAGACATCCCGCAATTGGTCGTAGTATTCTTTTGCAAAAACTCCGTCCGCTTCCGCTTTTTCCAAGACTGCTCCCCGTCTTGCGAATTGACGGATAAAATTTCTAGCATCTGTCTTGAAGCCTTTAAAAATTTCATCCTCTTCTCTTGTAATGTCCAGTTCCAAGGTGGAAACGATATTTGCTCGAAAACCCTTGGTTTTAGATTCTTCCACAGAAATATCCCGGTCAATCATTTCAAAGTATATGCACTTTTGAACGGAAAACAAGTACTCCAGCAAGGATGGCAATATCTCTAGTTTTTCTGCAGGGTCTATCATGTCGAATCCCATAAAGCAGGTGCTCCAGCCTCGAAAGGGGCTGGCCACAATGCGAACACCGCATTTTGTCATACTGAGCCCGGTAAAATATCCAACAAACTCTTCTTCTCGCTGAATTCTGAGAATCAATGGCTCCGCCCCGGAATCTTTTGCCACAAAGGCCAGCCACTCTTTCGTGCAGAATATACTCTTATTAGTGAACCCATAGTATTCCCCGAGGTTCAAGGCCCCCAAGGAAACGGGCTCAAATGTGTACTTACCTACTGCTAAATCCATTTCAATGTCTTCCCATGATATGTCACTACACTTTGTGGGCAGAAATACAACTGTCCCGGAACCTCTCCCGAAGGAAATAGGACATTTCCAAATTGAAAAAGCAACATGGGCCAATGGTCCTTCCGAAAGGAACAAAGGATTTGAAATCCTTTCTGGAGGTTCCCGGCTATGATGTAACTGTTTCTGTCTTTTACCCCTTTAGCCAGCCGCCGTGTTATCAAATACTTAAGTCCCCCTACCTGGGGATCCGGTTCAACGGATGTCGCCAAGGCAAATCGCTCCTCGCCCGTTTCATCATTGTATCTTGTCCCAAATATGGCGGGCCCCGGTAATTCCATTACTTTTTCAAAATTCCATGTTCCTTCTTCTTCACGGGCAAAGAACAAGACATTTTGCTGCAACGGCGTGTCGGTGGCATAAAGCAATCCTTCTCGTAAGGGAAACAGCACACAGGCTCGTGCAGACTGGCTTCCTTGCAGAAAGGGGCTCAAGATGCGAAACTGTTCTTTCGCGCTCCAAATACCGGATTCCTGATCTGTATCCCCTGTAAGAATCAGCACCTGCTGTCTGTGAGGATCGGCGAAAAGTCCATGAATATGCTGTACCTGTCCGGATCCAAAAGATACAGCTTTTTCCCAGCCGAATTGTCTTCGGCAGTATATGGCAACCTCTTCGCAACCCAAGTTTCCCCAATATTCGCCGTAGGCAATGGAATCCTCAAATCCAGGTATGTTTTCAATTTTGCAAAAGGAAAGTGGATGGTTCATGCCGCGGCGATAGCTGTGCTCACGAACAATAGTCTTCAGCCTCGCATTCACCAAATAGATGCCGCCTCGAAAAGAGACTAGAAAGCCATCCTCTTCTACTGCAATAGCACATCGTGGGGCGATCCTAAAAAAGCGCTCCAACAGGTCGGCTGCAAAAAACGAAAGGAAGCCGGGAAGGCGCAGAAGAAAGATCGGTTTGTCCTCTGGCCTTTTATGGACGTAAAGAATACCTTTGCGGTAGGACAGGCAGTAGTTATTTCCAATCGCTAATAGACGATATTTGTTTATGACTTGGTAGTCCATCTTACACTCCATCAATTCGTAACCGCATCGATGATACTCTGGCAAACTTTTTCTGTGGAATAATGCTTCTCCAGATAGGATCTCCCCGTCTTTCCCATAAGGGTGCGTTCCTCGCCCTTGTCGCAAAACCACTCCACGCATTCCACAAATCCGGCAGGTTCCAGACTTGATGCCCACAGACCAAATCCGTTCTCTGTGATGATTTCACCCAAATCCGTGGCGGTATCTGTACAAGCCAAAATGGGCAGGCTTTGTTCCATATAGTTTAGCAGCCGAGATGGAAAATTGGGAATCGTAAACCGCGAATCAAGGAAAATCAACCCCACATCGCAGGCTCTTACCAGGCTGTCATAATCCTGCCTTTGCAATTCATTAAGCAAGGTTAGGTTCGCAGGAGATTCTTTTCGCATATACCTTTCTATCAAAGGATAGTCTGTTCCGCTTCCGCAAATAACAAAATGGCTGTCTTCCCTCTTTTCACATTTCTTCAGGCAACGAATAATAAAACGGACATCCTGGGGCTTTCCTAAATTGCCGCCATACAAAAAAATGGTTTTATTCGAGGGCAGAGAGTAAACCTCCCTCAAATGTGCTTTTCCCCGTTCGTCCTGCCGCGCGGAGCTAAGAGCAACAGCATTGGGGCATAATTTCAGTTTATCTTTCGGGACATTGGGATGGTTTTTCGAAACATATCGTACATTAGCCGGGGACATGCATCCAATGTAGTCAGAAACGGCATACAGGTTTTTTTCCTTATTGGAAAAAAACCTGTGCAGTAGCCCGTTACGACGCATCATTCTCAAGTCCACCGCATTCTGGGGAAAAATATCTTTTAACAAAAGATACGTTTTTGCACTATCGCGTTTTTTAACATAAGAAACTGCTTTTTGCAGCGTAATTGGTGGAGTAGTGTATAACACTAAATCAAATTTTACATTACTAAAATATCTTTGAATCGCAAATATAAACTTTGGTTCAACTGCAATAGTCGAAAGCCCTTTTTTAAACAAATTTGTTTTCTGAATGTTTCCGATTTGTAGCTTTAAAATTTTGCATTTTTCGTGATCCAAGAGGATTGTCGATTTATTTGCCCTTTTTTCAGTCGGAGAAATAATGCACATAGAATGACCCTTCTCCATAAATGCGCGAAGTAAATCTGTATAAATGTTTCTTTCTGAAATTGATTTAAAATCTAAGAGAGTTAAAAAAAGAATATTCATTTTTTCGCAGCACCATGGATTGAGCACTGGAGTATAATTCCACTTATTTCCATCAATCTTTCAACTGAATACATTTCTCTTATACCTTCCCTGTAAAATTTATCTTCGTGTACGCCTCTCCGATAAACCCTAACTGTAATGATTGGATATGTTTTATTTATAAAAAAATCTTTCTCTGGGTTATCTCCAACAAAAATCATCTCACAAAATTCTACATTAAGCTTTTCTCTCATGCGTTCAAAAGCAATTGGATGTGGCTTCCAACAGTTATGCCCAATCTCATCGGTAAGTACAATTTCATCAAAGAAGCTCTGCGCCTTCAATGACTCAAGCTTCTTCCTTTGAGCGTTTGCATAACCATCTGTAATGATCCCTGTTTTGATTCCATTTGACCTAAGCCATTTGACAAAGGGCAAAACATCTGAATAAAATGAAATGTCCGGAGAATGATTTCTAAAGGCCTCCACTAAAACATTTACCTCATTATGGCCCGTAGAAAGCTTATTCTCATTCAGATATCTGTCAAATACATTCTTCGGATTAGAAGCAAATAAACTGCTTAATTTATAGAATATTTCCTCCTTGGGGATCAAATATTTTTGGCTAATTAAACTGGCCACATAAGAAAACCCACTTTCAATATATTGTTTTTCAGAAATCAAAGTATCATCTAAATCAAAAACAACAGCTCTTATCATTCGAGGGTTTCCATTTTCTCGTTGATACATAAACTGCTATCAAATCGCAAAAACATTATTTTGTCTTGATATTCTTCATTATACTGTATATTTTCACCCATTAGCAGACTATATAGATTTTTGCACGAATCCGCGCCGCTACGAATGCTCATTGGCGCTCCCCCGCCATATCTCGGATTAATTTCAATATATTTTATTCCTGTTTTTGTTCGTATTAATTGAACTGTTATGGGCCCAATTGGTTTTAAAACAGATGCCAACTTTTTTATATCCTCTATTATTTCGCGGTCTTTAATTATTTTTCCTTTCTGTATTTCTCCACTTCTTGTGGCAATTCTTAAACGCGGAACAATACTAACCAAATTGCCTTTGAAGTCTGAAAAAACATCGACGGTATATTCCTCTCCCTCAATAAATTCCTGTATAATTGGGTCTTGAATATATTCTGCATAAAATTCAAGTTCTCTCATATTATTTACTCTAAACGCATTAATGCTTGAACTTCCAGATCGTGGCTTAATAAAAAGAGGAAATTCAAAATCTTTATCCTGTTCTTGAAAATATAGATTAGGCGTTTTAAACCCATGGTTACTTAAAAATAACTGGGTATTATATTTATCACGGCAAATTCGGATAACAGCCTCATCTGAAATCAACACTTTTGTGTCGACTTTTGACTCAATATAGCTTCTACACACTGCCAACGGCAGCAAATCAGTGTCAATAGTCGGTATGATTAAAGCAACTTTTTCTTTTTCACAAATTTCAACGATTGAATCAATGTACCCTTCTTGACTAATTTGAGGAAGTTTATAGGCTTTGTTTGCAAAGTATAATGCGGGAGCCGTATCAGAACAGTCAGCAGCAATTATTTCGCTTTTAATGTTTAATTTCTTTGCAGCATTCTGAAAGCACTGTATTAGTTCCACTCTTCTTCCAGCACTTAACAACAACACATTGTATTCTTTCATCTATTGGGCTCCACCTTTTCTCCGCAAAAAAACTCCATCGTAACGCTATTCTCTGGGCAAACGGCTTCTTTAGAGGGTACTTTCTTTAACGTTGATAAAATAACCTTCCAATCTAGGCAAAAACTAACCCTCTTTGTATATTCAACATCCAAATCAAATTTCTCTTCCCAGGTAATCGCATTCCTACCGCTGATTTGGGCCAGCCCCGACAAACCGGGTTTGACTTCATGCCTGCGCTTCTGGCGCTCATTGTAAAGAGGCAAATACTCTACCAAAAGAGGTCTCGGCCCCACGATACTCATTTCCCCTTTGATGATATTGACTAGTTCAGGCAATTCATCGATCGAGCTTGCACGAAGCCATTTTCCGAATTTTGTGAGCCGCTCTCCGTCCGGCAGCAGTTCTCCGTTTTCGTCCCTTTTTTCTGTCATGCTGCGGAATTTATATAAAGTAAATATCTTCTCGTTGAGTCCGGGTCGCTGCTGCCGAAAGATCACAGGGCTTCCGAGCTTTATCTTTACTAAAAGAGCGATCACCAAAAGCAGCGGCGAAAAAACGACCAGCGCCACGGAGGACAAGACCAGATCCATCGGCCTTTTGATGTAGTTTCTATAAATTCCTATTCCCATATGCTTTTTATGATTCCCACAATTCGTTCGAGATCCTCTTCTGTCATATTGGTATCGCTCGGCAGACAAACTCCGTTTTCAAACAGCCATTCCGAGGCTTCGCCCCCGATATGATCGTACTCCTCGAAAAACGGCTGAAGGTGCATCGGCTTCCAGATCGGTCTTGTTTCGATCTTTTCTTTTTCCAAGGTCTCGATCAGCGTCAGAGGCCGAACCTCTCCCGTAAGGGTTATGCAGGAAAGCCAATAGTTTGGCTCATTCCAGGAATTGATCGGCATAAAAGAAAGACCTTCGAGCTTTGCGAGTTCCCTTTTGTAATAGTCGAAGATGTACTTTTTCTTTGCGATCCTTTGGTCGAGCACTTTTAGCTGACCCCGACCGATCCCTGCAACGATGTTGCTCATCCGGTAATTGAAGCCCAATTCGCTATGCTGATAATGGCGCGCCGGGTCTCTGCTTTGGGTCGCCCAGAAGCGAACCTTTGCTATGCGTTCGCGGTCTTTGGAAAGGAGCATTCCGCCGCCGGAAGTCGTGATGATCTTGTTCCCGTTAAAGGAAAAAATGCCATACTCTCCGAAGGTGCCTGCGAATTGTGGCTGCCCTCCGGTCAGATTGCCGGTATAGGTCGTTCCAAGAGCTTCAGCTGCATCTTCGATCAAGGTCGCCCCATATCTTTTACAGAGTTCAACGATCCCGTCCATATTTGCTGCCATCCCGTAAAGATGAACCAAAATCACAGCTTTTGCCGAAGGATATTTCAGGAAGGCCTCTTCCAGGGCATCCGGATCCATATTCCAGGTTTCACGGTCGCTGTCGATAAATACAGGGATCGCATTCTGATAAATAATCGGATTCGCCGTTGCTGAAAAGGTAAGCGTCGAGCAAAGAACGATATCGCCCGCAACCACTCCGGCCGCTTTTAAGGCCATATGGATCGCGGCGGTACCGGAGGAAAGTGCCGTGGCGTAGTTCCCGCCTACTTTTTCCAGAAGTTCCTGCTCAAAGCCGTCAATATTGGCTCCGAGCGGTGAGATCCAATTTGTTTCAAAGGCTTCTTCGATGTATTTTTTTTCATAGCCTTCCTCGCTCATGTGCGGGCTGGCAAGGAATATATGCTTATTGCTGCTCATTTTTTTTACGCCCTCGAAACAGCTTGTCGAATCGCTTTAGATAAACTCCGTACTCTGAATCATAAAGGTGCAGTACGATCATGCGCCCGAGTAAGATGATTGCAAGCAATGCGAAATACAAAAGCACCGGATTTCCATAAGAATTCAGTTGATAGGAAATACCGCCAACATTGATCTTGCTTCCTATATTTGAAAGATAATATTCTTCAGCCATGGTCCTTGCGGTTTTTTTCAAAGCTTCGATCTCGGAGAGGGCTTCTTTGGTTCCGGAAAGGATCACTTTGGTCGTTCTCTGATACTCTGATGTGGTCGTTTCTATGACTCCGAGCTTTTCGATTGCAAGTGCGATGTCCTGTTCATCATATTTTGCAGCAATATAGGCAGTCTGCTTGCTGACAAGTGCATTCATCAAGTCGCTGAAAAACTGATTTTCAAGCGGAGCAAGATCTACAGCTCCGGTATCACCCGAAGCAAAGACAAAATTGCTGTTGTTATCATACATGGCAACGACCTCGGCAGCCGTCATTTTGGAACCGCCATACTTTGCAGCAACGACGCCTGCCCTCTTCAGCAAGGTCTGCTCGTATTTTGTCCGGTTCTCAGGATCTTTCGTCAGGCAATAGTGGCTCACGATGCTTCTGAGATTTCCGATATCCGTGGTTTTGAGGACTTCAGCTTTTTCCGAGAGATCGGCAAAGGAAAGGCCTGTTTTTTCTGAAACAAACTCAGGTTCATTGGTTGCATAGACGCCGATATATCTCTCTAGAGATTCTGCTTCCTGCATCAGCACCTTCATCATCTCCGGGTAATCGAGATCCAGAATCTCTGCCTTGGTGTAGGCCGGTTCCGAAATCACGTCTCCAAGGTAGCGCGATTTCAAGTAGTCCTTATAGCTCAGCGTGATCGCTTTTAAAAGCTTCCGCTCGGTAAAATACGAGGGGATGCCGTTGTCTTTTAAGCCGATCACAAACGTCGTCGGATAAACCATCTGCTCTCCGATGTCCTGCGTTTTTCCATTGATCGAAGTCAAGGTCAAAAGTTGTTTCAAAGTATCCGCCTGCGCCTGAGGAAGCACATACAGCTGTTTTTGGATGTCTTCTGTTGTTACTTTTCCCTTTAATCCCGCGGTCTTAATGGCGTCTTCAATGATTTTTTTATTCTTGATTTCATTGATATCAAAAAGGTTTCCCTGCGGATCCAGTCCGTTTCCTGCCCCTTCAAAGGTGATCGAAAGGCTTGTGGTCGCACTTCCTACCTGTAACGTCTTTGCCCAGGGCAAGAGATAACATACGCAAAGCACGAGAGCCAGAAGAATCAGGAGGATCCGGCGGATTTGCCGTTTTTCGAGTTTAAGCATCGCCCAATTCTCCTTTCATGTACGCGCGGAATAATACTACCATCGCCCCAAGGATCAAACCGAGAAGCAGCCCGACTCCGGCAATGCGACCAAGGGAAATTTGTTCGGTCAGCGGCGCGTAGGAGCGTGCGGGCAGCAATTGTTCAAGGTAATGCTGGTAACTGGTTTGCGCGTTATAGTCTGCTGCGGTATCGTTGATCACAGCCGTCCAATAGACGAGCTTCTCTTTCAAAAGTGCGATGCTCTCTGCCGTCTCTCTGGCCTGCTTTGTTTCTCCGTCGGAGAGGGAGGAAGCAGTCCGGAAGCGTTCGGCTTCACTTGCGTAGTAGTTTGCTTCTTCTCTGGCATTTGATGCATTCGTCCCCGCAACGACATACTGTGTTGCGAATTCATTGTACTGCTTGTTTTCACTTTTTAATCCGATCGGCTCGCCGCTCATATCTCCGCCAAGGACAATGGCTTGCTCGCCTTTTTTGAAGCCTTGAAGGGCCGTCTTTATAACTGCGGCTTCTTCCGCATACTGCGAGGCTTGTTTTTGTTTGTCTTCGGCAAGCTGCTCATACACCGCAACTGTTTTTTGCGCATCCTTTGTCAGATAGTAGGTGCCGATCAGTGTAAAGATCCGTTCCATGTCAACGGTGCGGATCGAAGACAGTGCACTTTTCAGATCCTCAGGGTTCATTCCTGTGACGGTCGACTGCACATTGGTATGTGTCATTTGGTTTTCCACAAAGATGTTCATGCGGTCGAGTTGATCATTTAAGATATTGGCCGCTTCGATATAGTCGTATTTCGTCAAATCAAAGTCTGCGGCAAAGACATCAGCCAAAACCTGATTGTCTCCATATTTATCAATAAGCTGCTTTTTGTATTCCAAAACGATATTATCAAGAAGAACGCGCCCCTCTTCCTCGTTGATCCCCAACTCGTTTGCTAAATTGAGTTTTACAACGAAGACATTCGAATGCGCATCGAGCTTATCAAGTGTTTCCATTCTGAGTGCATCATCTTTTATGGTCTCAAGGTTTTTCAGTGTTTCTGCTGTTTCATCAGGAACGACAGCCTGAAACGAAAGATTCGCCTTAAGTGCCTCGAGAGGAACATTTCGGCTTCCGGTATCCATCGCATCGATGGCGCTTCTGAGGATCTCGGCCGATTTCATTTCATTGATATCATAGTTTGTGCCGCTTGGGGTCTGGCCAAGTTCGATGCCTGAAAAATAAAGCTTCACGGCGGTCTGCACGGTTCCTTTTGTTCCGATCTGTATCTGGGGTACGATCATGGCACCCAATACACTCACAAGAAAAATCCCTGCAGCAATCAGTGCGATCGTTTTCTTCCCGCGTATTAAAACCAGAAGCAATTGTTTGAGCGATATTCCTTCCTCTTCATAATAGAGGGGCTCGCGTTCTTCTTCTGGAAGATAGGGGATCTTTTCTCTCATGTCCTGTCCTCCTGTTTTTTACTCTGCCTATGCCGCATTCCGTTTGCGGTCATATTTTATCTGCAATCTCAAGCGGTACTCTGACGTTTGTCGTTCTTCCGAGGAACGGCATTTCGACAATAGCGATCCGCTTGTGACGATCGATCTTACGTATCAGGCCTTCCTGTCCTTTGAGCGGGCCTTCTGTAACGATGATCTGCTCTCCTTCGATGAATCCTTTTGAAAGGCTAACGCGGAAGTTTTCATCGCTGAAGGTCTGAAAGGCCCTGACCTCGGGTTCTGTCATTGCTGTCGGAACTCCTCCGGCGGAAAGGATCCTTTTGAATTTTGCGACTTTCCAAAGTGCTGACTGCACTTTTTCGATCGAATCCGTGATCACAAAAAGATATCCCGGGAAAAGCGGTTTCGAAAGGGTCACATATTTTCCGCTTTGTTTCATTCTGACTTCGGCCATCGGTACAAAGCAACGCTCATAAAGCTCTTTTTCAACGATTTGTGTGATGCTTTCACACATCGTGAGCTCTGTGCCTGTCATCACCTGGATCACGTACCACTTTGTCTGTTTTTGGGTAAGCTCCGCCATCCCGCACCTCCGGTCGGTTAAAATAAGAAATATCACATCCGGCTTTTTGCAACGCGCTTAGCGACGATTACAGAAAGACAGAATTTTTAAGCAGTCTAACATCCTAAATCGGATCTCATTCAAGTAAATTGACGCACATAAACCCTTCACATAAGGCGGGTTTATCAGGCTCCCAGTAAAAAACAACGACTTTCGCCGGGTCCTCATCCGGTTCACCGATCCGGTACTCCGCATGCAGTTCATGCAAACTGATTTTACAAAGTTCCATCATCTCATCCTGACTTCCAAGCAAATAGATCCGACAGCCTTTTTCGACGCAATCAGAAGAAATCTCTCTGATCCTGGCCGTCAATTTTTGAACGACAGAATAAGAGGTCTTCATATATGCGAGGCTTTTTTCGGTTTTTTCTGCAATCCCTTTTGGGGTCAGGTTGTATCGGAGAGATTTTGGGGTCTGCGCTTCGATTTTGATCAAACCTTTTTTCGCAAATTTCTTCATCAAAAAATTCACCTGCCCTAGAGAAATCCCGGTTTGCTCGGCGATTTTTCGTTGAGAGGTGACGGGGTTTTGGGCTACGATATTTAAAACATCTAACTCTTCGGCAAGCATAGCGCCCTCAATTTCATTGTTTGATCCGGCCTGATGGTCTCCGTCGTGTTCAATGTCTGAACACTGAAAATAATACGCCCCTTTGTAGCATTTGTCAACCGTTCAAGAGGTTTTGGACTTACATTTCATGTATTTTACAGAATAAAAAGACACCTCGCGGGTGCCGCTGTTGAATGTTTTCTTTTTTTGTGGGGAAAACCTCGAGCTAAGCCGAAGAAAATTGATTACTCTTCTATGTTTTCGATGGTTTTGTAAATACAGTCGCTCAGCGGCACGTAGTTTTTTTCTACAGAAAGGATCGTTGCGCTCAGGAGCTCGTGCCCTTCCAGGTGCGACCAGTTTATGACATAGCCGCATTCGTGAGCTAATTGGCGAAGAAATTCACGGATCGTTCGCCCGTTGCCTTCTCTGAAGGGATGGACCATATTGATTTCAGCGAGATAATAGGCTGCCCTTTGGGAAAACACTTTTGCGTTCAAGCCTTGCAGGTAGTGTTCTCTTTTCAATTCGTCCAAGAGTCTTTTGAGATTTTCTTCGATGTATTCGACTTTGTAAAAAACAGTGGTTCCCTTGGATATGTTTTCTTTTCGGAATTTCCCGGCAAAGGGATAGATGTCCTGAAAGATATATTTATGAATATGCTTTAAATGCGAAACGGTGAATCGGCCTCTTGCCTTGCCCTCTTTTTCGATCTCATACTGGCGGATCAGTGTGATGTCCGCTTCATATTCGGCCAGAGCTTTGGCGTCTTTGATATTTTCCTTGTTGATCAGTGTTTGTGTTCCTTCATAGCAATAAATGGAGCGTTTCGGCTCCTTGCGATCATACCGGGAAAACCCGCTGCCATGGATATCCATCTCAGCGTCCGAAGCTGCAGGCGTGCATCGCCTTTATCTTGGCGCGCGCCTCTGCGCTGCTCATCGTATTTTCGAGATAAGCTCGGCCATAATGCATGGCCTCCCTGCTCGGCTCTAAGCCTTCAAATGCAAGGGATGCGCCCACACTCACAATCACTCTTTTTGTAGTTTCTTTGTTGATAAGTGTTTTTTCCAAACCAATCACCTCTGGTCTTATTATACCAAATTTGAGACAAAACAACAATTATATCTTCTATCAAAAAAGGACTTCATATTTAGGTTTCCATCAGAAAATCTACAATATTTTTCGAGATGATTCCATCATAGGAGTTAATAAAACTATGATCCATAGACAGTACCATTTTTTCATAATTGTCTGGAATCTCTCGCAGCGAGGCAAGCTCACGTTCTCTGGTTTCTTCCCCGGACATGGATTCTGTAACTTGTACGTACATTTTGTGCTCCGGTTTTTCTGCGATGAAGTCCACTTCTTTCTGGCCTATCTTGCCAATGGATACACGGTAGTCCCGGCGCAAAAGTTCGAAATAGATGACGTTCTCCAAGATGTGCCCTCGATCTGTGTCCCGATAACCAAGCAGCATGTTGCGCAAACCCGTATCAACGATATAGTATTTTTCAAGTGTTTTCAGATGTTGCTTTCCCTTGATGTCATAGCGTTTTGCACCATAAAAAATAAATGCATCTTCCAAATAGCCGATATAGGCATCGACGGTTCTGTTGGCAGGATTCTTTCTGCCTTTCCCTTCATCAATATCTCCTTGGCCTGCCAAATAATTTCCGATGCTGTTTGGCGAGGTCATACTGCCGATGTTTCCGGCAAGAAACGCAACCAGTTTCTGCAACAGCGCCTGATCAGTGATTTTGTTTCGTTCAAGTACATCCTTCAGTATAACTGTCGAATAAATACCTTCCAACACATCGTTGATTCGCTGCTGGTTGAAATTATACTCGGCTACGGCCGGCATTCCACCATACTGCAAATATTTCTGGAATTTTTCATCCATTGATACGTTCGATTCAAACGTGTTGAATCCAAGAAATTCTTGAAAAGAAAGGGGGAGCATCTTTATCTCTACATAACGGCCGGACAGCATAGTAGAAAAGGCAGAGGACATCAGATAGGCATTGGATCCCGTAATATAGATGTCTACATCAAAATCCACCAAAAAAGAATCTACTGCTTTCGGCCAATCTTTCACCATTTGGATCTCATCTAATATAATGTAGGTTTTACCGAGACGCGCAATTTTTTTTGCAACAGCATGATATAGTTCAAGATAGCCCGTTATGTCTTGGTTACGGATCGATTCGAAATTCATTTGGATAATATGGTCATCGGGCACGCCTGTCTTGCGCAGATGTTCTGCAAACAAAAGAAATAGCGTAGATTTGCCACAGCGCCTTATGCCGGTCACTATTTTGATCACTTTTTTATCTTGAAATTCCAAAAGCCTTTTCATATAGATCGGTCTGTTTACCATAACTATCACCTCTGGCAAAAGTATATCCCATCATTGAAAAGAAATCAATTTTTATTTAATTTGAAGTCAAAAACTTATAATTTTTGGAAAGTTTTTGACTTCGAAGTTATAAACTTTATATTTTGTTACTTGCAAGCCGCGCAACCTGATTCTGTCTAACGCTTGATCAATCCGCGTAAAAGATCAAGTTCTTCGATCTTGCAAAGCTTTAAAAGCAGCAGATAGGAGATCCCGGCCGCCGCCACTGCAGCACCAAGTGCAAGGATCGTGCGCAAGCTGCCTTCGCCTGAAAGCGGAAGAAAGACCAAATAGGAAATACCGACTGCCGCCACGCCGGACACGATGATCTTACACATTTTTTTCATGCTTCTGATCACACGAACTTCCGGGTATTTACGGCGCAGCGCAACGTAAAGAAGCAGGGAATTGACGATCGCAGCGATACTTGTCGCAAGGGCAAGCCCCCGGTGTGCCATCGAATCGACGAGAAGCAGGATCAAAACGATATTTGTCACCGCCCCGATGATCCCGCAAACGACAGGCGTCCTCATATCCTGCATCGCATAGTAGACTTTGACCAAAAGCGCATTGACCGCAATGAAGGTAAGTCCAATTGCGTAATAGAAAAAGGTGTCGCTTGTCAGGCTTGTCGATGCCGCATCAAAGGCTCCGCGCTCATAGACGAGGCGGACGACTTCTTCGCTGTAAAGCATCGCACCAAGTGAGCAGGGCAGTCCTACGATGACAGTAATATAGGTACCTTTACTGATCGAATCATTAAAACTCCAATTGTCGCCGATCGCTTTGGCTTGGGTGAGCCTCGGGTAGATGATCGTGACTATGATCGTGATCGTCATCATCGTGATCATACTGGTTAAAAGATAGCCGTAGTTGAGCGCGGCGACGCTCCCGACAGGGAGCCCCGAGGCCATCATCTTATCTACAAAGGAATTGACCTGGTTGACGGTACTTCCAACAAAGACAGGAAGTGCGAGTGCAACGATTTTTTTTGCCGATTCGCCGATCTTGAGGCTTGGCGTGTAAGAAAAGCCTCTGTCTTTTGCGATGAACATGAGTGCAAACATTTTAAATGCGCTTCCAAGCAGTAGCCCCCAGGCCAAAAAGTAGTGGCCAAAATAGGCGCTGAAAATGATCGCAACAAGCACAAAACCGCTTTGCAGATAGCCCGTCAAAACCGGCTTCAGGAACGTACCTTTATACTGCAGGTTTGCTTCGAGCAGCGCTGAAGCCGCAGCAAAGACAACGTAGAGGAACGTTATCTTCAAATAAAAGCTCGTGAGTTCTGCGGTCTCTCCATGAAAACCGGCTGCAAAAATGCGAACCACCAAATCTGAAAAGCAAATACCAAGGATGGAAAACACAAGCGCAATAGCCGCGGTCAAATTGATGGCTTCGCTGGTAAATCGGTTTGCCTTTTCCGGTCCTTCTTTTTCAAAGATCTGTGAAAAAATCGGCATATATGACACGCCAACGGACGTGAATACCCCGGCAAAAAGAATGCCGGGGATATTGCTTGCCATAACATAAGCATCTGTGATGTAGCTTGTTCCGAAGAACCCTGCCATGAAGACCTCGCGCAGAAAGCCAAGAAGCTTCATTCCGAGGGTCAGTATCGCCATAAGGGCGGCTGTTTGAGCAGCTTTGCGCATGTTTACTCCCTGCAGTCCCTGTCTTGCGACAAGGCTGTAACCATTTCATGTCTCTATTAGATAGCGATCCTTGTTGTACCTACTCCGATCGCATGTTCAAACTTGCTGACAGCAAGATCATAGGCAACGATTGCAGCATTGACTGCCTGACCGGCCTGATAGGACTTGATCTGTGCCTCTTGAACGTCTGTCAGTGTATTCATGCCTGCGTCATAGGTGATGACCGCAAGGCGATATCCTTCTTTTGCATTTGCGAGGGTCGCTTTTGCGGTTTCAACAGCACGTGCTTTGTCGGCAAGATCCATTGATTTTACACGGATGTCCATCTGGATCTGAAGTGGCGCATCTTTTGCCGCCTTTTTGCTTTCGAGGTAAGCGACCTGCTGTTTTAAAAACGTTGAGGAGCTTGGACTCGTTGTAAGCTTAAGGTTGTTAATGATAACGCTATAAATTTGCTCTGCAAAAGCACTGCCTTTGATCTCGTTGCGGTTTTTAACGGCGCCGGAGATCCAGTCTGTGAGAGTCCCTTTTGGTGCGGCAACCTGTTTCAGAGTATCTGTAAGCGTGACCTGCTGCATGAGATCATAACCAAGCAGGAGATTGAAGTTCATTCTCGCGCTTGCAACGGCAGTTTGGGCCTCTGCAATGTCTGCTTCTGCTTTTAAAACAGCGGTCTGCGCTGTCAGTGTATCGATCTTGGCAACGGTTCCAAGCTTGAATTTCTTTAGTGTATTCGCATAGATCGTCTTTTCATTTGCGAGGCTGTCTTTGGCTACGCGAAGGTTTTCTTCAGCCTGCAGTATCCCGTAATACAACTCGACGGTCTTTGCTTCGATTTCGTTGAGCTCCGCACTGTAATTTGCTGCGGTCTGGGTCAAAGCGAATTCTTTTCTAAGGCTCGCAATCTTGCTCTCGATCTGCTTTGTAGCTCCCATATCGTAGTATTCTGAAATAGCTTCTCTGTAACCCCGGGCAATCGATTCATCTGATTGCTTATTGAGCAGTGCGGTTTCGGCATCGCTTCCGATGGTCTGCATCCTTGTTACTGCCTGATCCAAAGATAACTTGATCATTGCGCCCCCAAAGGTCATAGTTGCAGGCGTAACGGCAGCAGGTGTCGTTGAAGCAGCGGCGTAAACCGGATCAGCTGTTTCAAAAGCATATCCGCCGGCGGCAAGGCTTGTGATAAGCATCGCGGCGGCAAGAAGCCCGGCCATCCTCTTTTTACTTTTCTTGTTTGTAGCGTTTTCTCTAATCATTTTTTTGTCCCCTTTTACTTTATAATTTTTTGCTGAACCAAAATCCGGCGTCCCCCTTCAGGATGCTTTTCAGCACCCTTTCTACGCTTTGGACCGCGCTCTAGCAAATTATATTTTACCACTCTCGTCGCTCGGATACAAGTTTTTGCAGTGAGAGCTTTTTTGAAACGTTAGAAATCTTTTTTTGTTGAAAAGGGGAATATTTTTTGTTGGCAAACGGAATGTTTTAGGTGCGCCCCGTGAGTCTGAGCGCAGACCCTACATCCTAAATCAAAAAGGCCTTTATCAGGTTTTGGATCATTTGTATGTTGATGGCTCCTTTCGTGTCGTAAGATGCAATCAAATTGTCCCATTGCGAAATGCCGCTTTGCCTGTACTCGGCAATCTTTCGATCCATCTTTCTTGCATATTCCGGATCCTCAACTAGACCAAAGTGTTCCCAGTAGAAAATTTTGCCGTCTTTGGGTCGACGAATCGTAAAGTCTGGGTAATATGTTCGTTCTTCGAGCAGCAATTCTTCTTCATATTTATAGGGAATATGGTAACTGTTCAAAAGCCCGGCGATGAGCGCTTCTGACTTGGAACGAACCTTTTCCCCGTTAGCCGTCAAATGCAAAAGGCTCTCTTGGTGATAGCCGTTCTTTTTCGATGGCATTGCCAGCCAGGTTTTTTCTTCTCTGGAAAGCTTGTAGTTACTGCCGCTCTCGCTTTTGTTGACATCGAAAATCCTTTCGCTTTCTTCATATGGTTGGAAGACCGGTTCGACAATTTTCGCACACGCTTTCAGGGCAGTGTTCAGTGCGCAAAGATTTCGCCGTAATTGGGGCAAGGCCTTTTTCAGAAAACGCTTTCGCAGCAGCTGCCCAATCAGGACTTTTTCTGTTTTGCGTAAATAGATTTTTTTCCTGTCTTCGCCGTACAAATAATAATGGAAATGATTTTGGTGCTTTTCACGAAGCAAATTTCCCGGCGGCAACAGTAAATATTCTTTTTCAAAGTCGGCAAGCAATCTTTCGTGGTATTCTTTCTGCGCAATCAGGGTCTCTTGCAAATCTTTCACGGCAGTCCAGCTCCTTTGGATTTTTAGGGTTTGATGGTGGTATGGTTGGATAGGGGTAGGGGTGGTATATTTGAATTATAAATTACATTTATTTACAATTCAAGCCATTTTTGTGGAATTTTTTGTATTTTTTTAAATTTGCCCACCCTGAAGCGGGCGGCAGGCAACCGGGCGGCGGAGCGGCGGAGAGGTGGGCAGGCAAGCTGATTTGTCGGGTTTGCCTACTCATGACTGTTTCGTCAAAACCGAAAGGTATGGATTTGCGGACTTTTTGACAATTTCCCCACCCCGAGCGGGCGGCGGAGCGGCGGAGAGGTGGGCAGGCAAGCTGATTTGTCGGGTTTGCCT
>CAZKCB010000006.1:0-20417 GCA_964550965.1 uncultured Oscillospiraceae bacterium | reverse complement strand
ATGCGCATCTTTATGCTCGTAAAGCATATAATAAATTATTAACGAGCATTAAACTGCGCATTATGAAGATTGTTTTTTAAGCTCGTTTTGAATCACGCTGATGGTTTTTTCTCGAATCCCGACAGAGCTCGCTATGTCCTTCCACTGTTTTAGCGCAGTGGTAACGTCATTAATAATCTTTTTACACTTAGGCGATTTCATATCCATATTTTTGCCACACACAATCAGATCTTCGGTGGAGATGCGTGACATTTTGCCGTTTATGGTCATTTGATGCGCTTTAAGCCATCGGTTTTCCGGATCACTTGAAAATGTGACATCATATGCTGGCGATAAGGACCAAATCTCTTCTCTGTTCATTAAAAAAGAGATGTTTTTTACATGGTCATCCTGATTGACCGCAAGTACATTAAAAACCATTCTTCTATATAACTGTTCAATGTCGCTACTTGGCAGCCCCAATCGCCTTGCAGTTAAAGCTGCCATTTCATAGCTACACAAACCTGGCTCATTATAATCAATATGTAACATCGCACCTAATGACTGCATATGCAATTTATCGCCATTTACTCTGTCAAATCGCTTTGTAAGAAAATGATTACGCTCACCTTCTGATATTATCCTACACTCATTCATAGTGAGCCCTGCTTGTAGTGCCATTTTATAATACGCATACTCAATAAGCGTGTATTCCGGAACGTCTTGGAAATTATGATCTCCGTTTTTTGAGACTCCGTCAAATTTAACTAGCCAATAATCAAAATTTTCATCCAGGTCAACCTGTCCTGAACGGATTTCGCCTGATTTTTCATTGTAAGCAATGACGGCCTTTGCTCTTGCTCCTCCGGCTGATGTCCCGAGTTGCAATAGTTGAGCATAAGAAACGTCACTTTCTGCTGACAAAACAACGTCCATCTTTTCTTCTAATATTGCTGAAGCAAAATCAGATATCCTTTGCAGGCTGATCTGTTCATCAATATCTGTGTGTTTGTTAATCGCGGGCTCGTATTCCAGTGCACCCATCCCGCGTTTGCCAGTATAACATAATCGTTCTACGACATTAAAAGAGCTAGGTGGTCTACCCTCCGAAGAAAGCCACTGATCAATAACGGCATTACCAAAATTATCTGGTAATGAGTCTGCCATTAAACCTGGAACGCCTTTAAAAGATGATCTTGCTAATTCAGGAAACTCGTATACTCGGTTTGATAATGGCATCATGATTGGGGCGACATTGATGCCATAACTAAGAAAGTCTTTCTCATATTCAAACGACACACATCCTTTATTCTCGTTTAAGTGAAAGGCCCCTACTGGTGTTCCCCAGAGTTTTACAATTGCGGTCGTTATCATTTTGATTCATCTCCCCATTTAAAGGGTTTTTTCGAGGGCTTAAACATCATTTTGCTTACCCGCTTTCTTTGTGGCGCAGCTGATTTCTCTTTCAAGTAATAAGAAGGTCTCTCTGTTGGATCTGGTATGAGTAGGTCAAGATTTGAATCTAAGCCAAGAGCCATAAGCACTTTAATTAATGTACTGAGCTGTACATCCTCTCCATTTTCCAGGTTCGTTATACTTCGCCTAGAAATACCTGCTTTGTTGGATAGTTCTTGTTGTGATAGTGGATAGTCAATTCTATATGCTTTAAGTCTTGACGCAATCTCGGCTATCGCAGCCAGAGAAGACAAATATTTGCTCATTATTTCACCCCATTTTACTTAGAAATATTCTATACACATTATACCTCAAAATATGTTAAAGCGCAATATATTGCTCAATAAAACCGAAAATTACATTTAACGAGTATTATTTTTCTCATTAATTTTCCATTTCCTTAATGCATGTATCCTTATTTCTAACCTCCGGTTCTTTTCCAAATGCAGACTTATATACTTTTGTGACAAGAGTATATTCCAATATTGGTACACATAACGGCAAGGGCATAAAAAAACAGCACTCCCAAACGAATCGCTGCCGTCGGGCATGCTGTTATGTGTCCACATGCTGATGATTATAACGCTACGTAGCGTTTGATCGCTTCTTCTACAGTGGAGTTAAGGGTTTGACCGTGAGATGCAGCATATAGCACAAGGGTCTTATGTAGGGAGGGATCAATGCGCACATTAAAGCTCCCTTTGTATATTTTCTCAGGCTCTACATTATTTCCAGCACACATTTCAAGATAATCATCAACGGCACCTTTAAAATCTTCCTTCAATCTTTCAACGCTCTCCCCTTCAAAAGAAATGAGGCTGCTTACCCCTATTACTTTTCCGTAAAGGGTATTATCGGCATCAGAAAACTCTACCGTTCCATAATATCCTTTGTATTCTAACACGTTATTCATAGCAAGCCCTCCTTTTCCAACAGTTCTAAAACCTGCTTAATTTGATATTCTAAAAGCTCTTTGCGCGGGTGAGGTTTATGCAAGATGATTGCTATATTTCCGTTTATAAACTTTATACGGGAACCACTCGTCTTTCCTTGGTTCGACATTTTAAAACCGAGAGATTCAAGCGCGTATCGCATTTCATCAAAAGTAAAATCTTTAGGGTTTCCCTTCAATCGTTCAATCAGTTTTTCTTTCTTTCCCATAAGCGCTCCTTATATTAGTATTATATTTTAAGCCCGCCGTAATTGCAACTAATATTTAGTTGCAATTACGGCGGTTATATTACACCACGCATGTAATTGTTGGTCTGAAATAGTTTCGGGTGTTTTGCTATGTGATCTTATATTTATTTCATTCGATTTACGCTTGCTTCTACGACCGCAACCATTTCACTTTCGGCGCCTAAACTAAAGTTTAAAATAATGCCTTGTCCTCCTCCGGCACCAATTGCAGAAATAAAAAGATCATCATCGAGACCGACTATCGTCAAGCTCAAGCTTGCCCTGTTTCCATTTCGCATAAAATATTTGTCATATACTCGGACTGCTATCTTTGTATCTCCGATCGAGTAATTGCTTTGGTCCACCAAATTCATTGTCATTCCACTATTAACAATATCGGATTCTAAACGATCGACAACAGATTCAAACTGCCCAGTCATAGTTGTTTCATACTTTGCCACACTAAACCTCCATAAATTTAAATTTCAAAAAGCAAAAGTTCAATTCTTATTCAGCAATATTCTTAATTATGTTCCAATAAAAGCGAGGGCTCGTTTTCTCCGTCGCTCCCTCGCCTTATTTTAAACTGTTTTCTGTTCCACCCGAATCGTCTCAATTTTCCTGATCCAATTCCTCCCAATTTTTCTCAATTTCGTGCAATTCCTTTTCGATCTGTTCCTGTCGGTGGCTTGACGCCTCTCCCAGATGGTAGTGGATGTTTAACCTGTGTGGCACACCCGGTTTGTTTGAAAATTTGCGGGCTGCATGGACTCCTCCCAAACTGCTTCCAATGATGATCGGCTCTTCAAAATCACCCATGGGCAATTTTCCTGCGTGTCCTGCTTTGTGTCCGTTCAAATTTCCGACTAAATGTTTTTCAGGCATTACTGCACCTCCTCACTCATTCATGATTCTGGCATAAGTAAAATTATGAAATTTCAATCAAATAGCACGTTCTTCTGCATACGCTATAATAATACCCTTTTTTACGATATCTAACAGAAATCATAATGCTGCTTTTTATTTTTTTATATTCTTTTCAATAGCCGAATCGGCTTCGCAGCAGCACAATAAGAGGTATGGTAACGATAGAAAAAAGAGTGCTCATAAACACTATTTTGGAAGCAAGGTAGCTGTCATTTCCATATTTTTTAGCGAGGATCGGCGTGCTTGCTGCGGCAGGCATGGCAGTCGCGAGAACCGCTATATCCGCAAACAATCCAGAAATACCAACGAGTCTGAGGATCCCCATGACCAGGAGCGGAAGCAGGACCACTTTCAAAATGCTCGTTTTTATTACCAACAGATCCTTGAATATATGAGAAAATTTCAAATCGGCAAGCATCGATCCTACAAAGATCATTGCCAGCGGGGAAGAGATCCGTCCAAGCATCTCTAAAAATCCGGTGATCGGTTTTGGCAAGGTCAATCCGGTTGCAATCAGTCCCAGACCGATCAGGACCGCAATAATGCATGGATTCGCCAAGGCTTTTAACTGAGACAGCTTCCACATTCCTTTGCTTTCATTTGGGCTTTGAAGGGGCCTCCCGAGAACAGAGACTCCGAAGGTCCAAACCAAAGCATCGTAGAACATATTTAAAAGGACGATATAAAAGAGTCCCTTGTTCCCGAAAAAGATATAGGCGATCGGAAACCCCATAAAGCCGGTATTGGCAAAAACCGTTACAAACTGCACGATGTCTCTTTCCTTGTCTTTCAGTCCGAGGATCTTAGGGAAGAAATAAGACATTATGATATAAAAAAGATACAATCCGGCAGAAAGTGCCAGCATCCACAAGGTCTCAAGCAGCATCGACTTCGAATAAGTAAAAGTACTCATCGAGTAAATGATCAACGCCGGCATCGATACCAATAAGATGAGATTGCCCAGATCTTCGTTCATATTATTACTGATAAGATGATATTTTTTACAGATGTAGCCCACGCCGATCAGCAAAAACAAAATGATAAACTGACTGTAGATACCCAAAATGTGCCCCCTTATTATTGACCTTCTTCGCCTATACCGACTGTCCGCAATTTCATATGTTCATCTTTTGTTTCCACAATTCGGTCCATTCATGATCCATTCTATCAAGCCTCTTTTTTTTCAGGTTCTCCCGAATGATCCATAAAATATCTTTATCTTTACATTCTGACCATTTTTCTATCTTTTTCGTTCCCTCTTCAGGGTTTCCAACAGCTGCAACACTAAGGCAATAACCCATACCTTTCTTTAAAGCAATAAACCCCTCGTCTTTTCTATCTTGAAAGCTACAAATCGAAGCCATTATTTTATCAAGTATTGCCAATACCTTTGATACTTCTTCTTTTTGTTTCAGCAATTTTGGCTCACAAAGTGCAGCCGCCGCCGCTCTTTTTTCATAGTTATTGCCTTCCGCCCATTGTTCCATTTCACAAATCAATTCTCCCATATGGCTTTCTCCATAAATTTGTAAAGCCATCGCTACCGCTTCACGAGTTCTCCAACGAGAATCAGATGCCAGTAAACGAAGGGTTCCTCGGTATTCTTTCTTTCCTTGCTCTATCAGTTTTCCCAATCCCAAGGTGCCGCAAAAAAACAAAAATTCTTCCGGGCTGTTAACCGGTGCTTTATCAGCAGTGAAACTAAGTAATGACAGGAAAATTTCTTCATTGCCAGCGATTGCAACAGCTTGAGCCAATTCAATATTGCCGCGTGGGCCAGGCAATCCCGATTCTTCCATTAAATAATCATCCCATTTTTCCATGGTGTTCAACCGATCAACGTATTCCATGAATTTTTTCATCGATCCCTCCGGTCTTTATGTGTGCTTTTCCCTATCATTCCTTTATCCAGTTGTCATCCGAGTAAGAATAAGTGCCTTTGCCAACGTATGCATCGTTGAATTTATTATCGTTCTGAAAGACGTTGCCTTCCAGATAAACACCATCGCCTATCGTAATTTTTACGATCTCATTATCTAAAAACGCTCCATAATCGATTCTTTCGAGGCTGTTCGGGAAAACGATTTCTGTCAGCTTATTATCTTTGAAGGCTCTCGCATGGATTCGGCGTAAGCCACTGTTTACCGGGAAAGTAACTGAGGTCAAGTTGCAGCCGCTGAATACGTCCTGATAAACACTATTGACCGTAACACCATTTATTGTTTGAGGTATTAGTATATCGGAATTTGTTCCCTGATAACTTGCTGTTAGGTAACCGGTAAAACCGCCGCTTCCCATTGTTATTTGGTCTGTGGTCAAAAGATCCAGCAGCATCCACTTTTTTTGATCGAAACTCCAATGGAACACCATATATTTTTGCTCTGGAGCTACTTTTTCCCTAAAGAAGCCTTCATCCACCAGCAATTGATTCAATGTATCGTTGCTATTGCTCGCATCTTCAAACGGATCGCTCGCCGTTCTTTGCGCTCTGTATACAGAAGTCACCGAGTTAAGGGAATGCAGGTTCTCTATATCTGCGGCCACTTTTGCTTTTTCAGCAAGTCCTGTTATAACAGGGTATGCGATTACTGCCACAATACTCAATATGGCAATAACGACAATGAGCTCTATCAAAGTGAATCCTTTTTCCTTTTTTAATATATTCATTTTCAATCGATTGTTATCCAAGGATTTTCAACAAGCCATTGGTTTATTACTGTTCGGCTGAATAAATACGTATTTCCGGTTCGAATATAGGGAATGACAGGTTCCTGTCCTTCACACATCTTTTCCAACTGAGAAGCTTCTATATTCAGGTATTTTGCCGCACTATCCAGATCCATTACTTCAGTTCTGTTTTCAAGTGGCTGCCCTTTCTCTATTGACTTTTGAATTTGACCGGAAAGTTCCATCGATGCAACTTGGATCCCGTTGGATATCTGCCACGATCCAAATACGATACTTCCCGCCAAACAAATAATTGAGATCGGTAGTAGCATTTTTTCTTTATACATGATTTATTCCTCGCGTTTCGTTGAAATAGCTTTTGAGACGTACTATGCTTAATACTTCCATATCCCTTAGTCGGATCAGACTCGCTTCATAATCAGCTTTTCCATGTACTTTCTGAATCGATCAATTCCCATTGATCACCATTGAGTTCAAAAGTAAACTGCATTCCTGCAGCTCCTTTTCCGGATTTATATTTGGAGGCGCTCAGTTTTATTAGCTTTTCTGTGTTTTCTTCATAAGTATCAATTTTTAATAAGACTCCATGTATTATGGCCAGATTTTCTTCATCATAGAGTCCCTGTTCTTTCAAATTTTGAAGAGATGCATTTTTTACATCTACTTCAAATTCCTTAGCAAGGTATTCATTTATCTGGTCTTTATCATCGTCAGTAAGCCCTTGTATGCTATCAAAATCAACTGCAATGAATTCTAAGTCTCCATTTAATTCGGAATCTGTTTCAATTAATTCTTGAAATACTTGAATATAAAGATCCGACAAACTCGCTTCAGTTTTTTCGGACTGACATCCGATCATAGTTATAGAAAGAATCAATGTTAAGACAAATGCCAGTCTTCTTTTCATGGTTTTAATCCTTTCATAATGTAAGCCTTAGTACAAACTCATATTTTATGTTTTTACTATATCGCACATTATCATTTTTTTCAATATTTTCCATTCATTCTTGCTGCAGTCGACCATAAAAACAAGCTCGAAAGGGATCTATTTGAAATATAATAAAAAACGCGTCCCTGGACTTGCTGAGGCGCGTGGTTAGAAGCTTGGAACATATACTGTGCTATAGGTTCTTGTTAAGAACTCTTTCCGCACCGCTATAAATATTAAACCGTGCATTGCGCGCAAAACCGATCAGGGTCATTCCTGTTTTTTGTGCAAAATCGACTGCGGCGGCTGTCACTGCGGATCGGCTCACAATAAATGGCAAGTCGGCATGGTAGCATTTATAAGCCATATAGGCCGGTATCCGTCCGCTCGTTATCAAAAGGTGCTTGTTTAAATTGAGCCTATTCTTTAGCGCAAATCCGACAACTTTATCCAGGGCATTGTGCCGTCCGATATCATCAAAAGAAACAATGATTTTTTCTCCGTCTGACAAAGCACAGCTATGCACCCCTCCGGTTTCGATAAATAAAGAAGAACCCTGCTGGAACTCTTCAACAAGAGCACTGATTTTCTCTGCATCCAGTCTCAGCCCACCTGCAATTGGGATTTGCTTATCTGGCAGCTGCGTTGCTGTGATCGATTTTTGAGGTCCGAGTCCGGTGGTAAGATAGGCGGGTCTGTCCGCATCCGTTTCTATCGTATTCAATTTGATGCAGGCTTTGCCGGATTCAGCATCGATGTCCAAAGCGATAACATCCGCCATAGAACTGATCTTGCTTTCACCATATAAATAACCAAGGCACAAATATTCCAGTTCCTTAGGACTGCATAACAAACGAGCAAAGGAATGATCGTTTATCTCGATTTCCAATGCATATTCGTTTACCAACGCATCACTTACCGTTCTGCTGCAACCCTTTTCATAACGTATCATGGTACGTTCTTCCTGCATGTTTACCATAGCTCCTCCAGAAGGAAGTTTTCATAGTCTGAACGCGTATTGAGGTTAAGGAAGGGATTCGTTACGGTGATGTAACGGTGAGCCAGCTCCGACGAGATCGCTAAGGTATTGATCTTACGCAGCAAATAGTAAACCGATGCCTTTTGCGCTTGTAGATCCGCTTCGATCGTAGGCAAAGCCGAACGATAATAAAAGCTATGGAATGCTTCATAACGACCGGCTTTGTCAAAGAAGTTCTCCGTCACACAGGCATCATAGTCGGCGCCTTTTATGACACTCTTCATATAGTCGATATAGGGCAGATCAACAAAGGGCATATCACAGGCAGTGACAAAAACCGCTTCGCTTGAGGCATGCGATAAACCGGCATGGATGCCACCAAGCGGTCCCATTCCGGGCATGATGTCTGAAATTACGCGCAAACCATTGCATTGATATAACTCCGGGGTATTCGAGACAATAATAATATCGTCAAAACGCGTCTGCAAGCTGATACAGATCCGTTTCATGATGCTTTGGCTGCCTTTATAAAGCAACTGCTTATCAAAGCCCATACGGGATGATTGCCCTCCGGCAAGAATGACTGCCGTACCAAATTCACGCATTGATTTATCCTCTTAAATGCTCCTTATACTTTCAAAATATCTACCGCACAAACTTTGAGTTCAGGGATCTTTGCAATGGGATCATATACCGGATTGGTCAGCATATTAGCGGGACCATCCGCAAAGTGGAACGGCATAAACAATACGCCGGGCTCCACACTGTCGACGACTTTTGCTTCCACCGTGATTTCGCCGCGGCGGGATCTGACTTTTACCTGATCACCGTCGGCGATCCCTAAACGCTCCGCGTCATTACAATTGATTTCAACATAGCTGTGGCCTGAAATGTTGTTTAGACCTTCGGTTTTGCCGGTCATCGTCCGTGTATGATAATGATAGAGAATACGCCCGGTCGTAAAGATGAACGGATATTCTTCATCGGTTTGTTCCTTCGCGGGTTCATAAGGCGCGGGTTTAAAGACTGCGCGCTCACCTCTGGTAAATGCGACCGTGTGCAATATCGGCGTGCCGGGATGTTCGTCATTTGGGCAAGGCCATTGCAGACCGTCCCCTTCGAGACGTTCATAATGCATGCCGCCGTAAGACGGTGTCAGTTCAGCGATCTCGTCCATGATTTCTTTCGGTGAAGTAAAACTATTGTCATAACCCATACGGCTCATGATATCGGACAAAATCGCCCAATCCTCGCGTGCTTCACCCATAGCAGGGATCGCTTTTCGAACACGCTGAACGCGGCGTTCGGTATTGGTGAACGTTCCGTCTTTTTCGGCAAACGTCGTGGCAGGCAAAACGACATCGGCAAAAGCCGCTGTTTCTGTCAGGAAGATGTCTTGAACCACTAAAAAGTCTATTGTATTCAAAGCTTTTTCTACATGATGGATGTCGGGATCGGAGATCATCGGATTTTCGCCCATAATATAAAGGTAATGAAGCTTGCCTTCGGCGGCGGCCGGGATCATTTCCGTAACGGTCATACCGATATTCCTGGGAACCTCGACACCCCAGGCTTTAGAGAATTTGGCACGTGCCGCTTCGTTTGCGGTCTTTTGATAGCCTGTATAGTCACCGGGCAGACAGCCCATGTCGCAAGAACCCTGCACGTTGTTTTGCCCGCGCAAAGGATCGACTCCAGAGCCCTCTTTTCCTATTTTGCCGCAAAGCAGCGCCAAATTGGCAATGCTCATGACTCCATTCGTGCCGCTGCTATGCTGTGTCACGCCCATGGAATAAAAAAGCGGGCATTTTTCTGCTTTTGCATAGATACGGGCAGCTTCCCGCAATTCGTCGACATCGATACCGCAGATTTCTGCGACTTTTTCGGGAATATATTCTTTGATCAGAGCTTTCAATTCTTCAAAATTTTCTGTACGGGCTTCGATATAGTTGTTGTCGGCCAAGCCTTCTTCGATGATGACATTCATCATGCCATTTAACAAAGCTACATTGGTACCCGGTTTGATTTGCAGGAACACATCGGCTTCTTTCGCCAGTGTAATCTCACGAGGTTCGGCAACAATTATTTTTGCGCCATTTTTTCGTGCCTGTCGAATAAAGGAACCAATCACAGGGTGTGTCTCTGTCGTATTCGAACCGATAACAAAAACCGCATCCGCATCAATGACTTCCGCAATCGAGTTTGTCATGGCACCGGAGCCTAAACTGATTGCAAGCCCTGCCACGGTAGATGCATGGCATAAACGTGCGCAATGGTCGACATTGTTCGTTTTAAATACGGTCCGCATCATCTTTTGGAAGACATAGTTATCTTCATTTGTTACACGCGCAGAGGATAAACCTCCGATCGCATCAGGTCCAAATGTTTCAAGCGCTTCTTTCCCTTTGCGGACGATCAATTCAAGTGCTTCATCCCATGTGGCTTCGACAAAGACACCGTCTTTTTTGATCAGCGGTTTTGTCAGGCGTGCCGGATGGTTCACAAAATGATACGCAAATTTACCTTTTACACAAAGCAAGCCGTGATTGGCAGGACCGTAGGCCGGTTCTACACCGACTACCTTGTCTTTTTTGGTCAGCAGATCCATTTGACAGCCGACGCCGCAATAAGAGCAAGTGGTGCGTGTCCGGCTGATCTCCCACTCGCGGTAAGCTTTCGCACCTTTGGGAGATAGTGCTCCCGTCGGGCAGACAGAAACACAGTTTCCGCAGGATACGCAGTTGCTGTTTTTCAGCAAACCGTGGAACGGCAGCCCAACAACGCTGTTGAAACCACGTTCGATGATACCGATCGTGGAATTGGCCTGCAGGTTGTTGCAGGTACGGACACAGCGGCGGCAAAGAATGCATTTATTGGGATCAAAGATGTAAAATTCATTCGTATCGTCGATCGTCCCACCCGTATGAGCACCTTCAAACTGTGTTTTTTCAATGCCGTAATCCATGGAATACTGGGAAAGTTTACATTTTCCATTGGCCGGACAGGAAAAGCAGTCTCCGGTATGGTTGGAAAGTGTCAGGTCCAGCATATAGCGACGAGCTTTATAGACACGGTCGTTCATCGTCGTGACTTCAATATCCGGGTCACAGGTTCTGGTACAAGCGGTCTGTAAATTGCGGGCGCCTTTTACTTCCACAAGACACATCCGGCAGGAACCTTCAGGGCGCAATTCCTTCATATAACACAACGTGGGGATTTCAATTCCTATTTGTTCACAAGCCTCAAGAATCGTCGTGCCGGGAGCAACTTCGATTTGACGGCCGTCGATCGTCAAGCGGATCATCTGTTCCATCATCTCTTAGTTCCCTCCTTTCTCTGCATTTCGATCTTTCCTGGTCGGATAGATCGCACCGGATTTGCAAGTGCTGCGGCAGACACCACAGCCAATACAAAGAGAGGGATCAATGGTATGCGCTGCTTTTCGTTCTCCGCTGATCGCATGGACAGAGCAGCTCTTGGTGCATAAGGTACAGCCGATGCACTTGTTTTCGTCGATCGCAAATACGGTAAGTTCTTTGCAGACGCCGGCAGGGCAGCGCTGCTCTTTGATATGTGCTTCATATTCATCACGAAAATATCTAATCGTGGAAAGGATCGGATTGGGTGCGGTCTGTCCGAGGCCGCACATGGCAGTATCTTTGATGATTTCGCCGAGTTCGAGAAGCCGTTCAATGTCGCCTTCCTCTCCCTCACCGCGGGTAAAGCGTTCCAGATATTCGAGCATGCGCTTCGTACCGACACGACAAGCAACACACTTTCCGCAGGATTCATCCTGAATGAAGTCCATGAAAAAGCGCGCCGTATCGACCATGCATGTATTTTCGTCCATAGCGATGACGCCGCCGGAGCCCATCATCGCACCTAAAGCGATCAGGGTATCGTAATCCATGGGAACGTCAAGGCTGTCGGCTGTGATACATCCGCCCGACGGGCCGCCGACCTGAACCGACTTAAAGGCGTTGCCGCCGATCATTCCGCCGCCGATATCATAAATGATCTTACGCATTGGCGTACCGATTTCAACCTCGATAATACCGGCATTTACAATGTCGCCGGCAAGCGCAAATACTTTTGTGCCTTTCGCCTTTTCCGTACCGACCGATGCGAATTTGGCTGCGCCTTCGCTCATGATCGCCGGAATATTGGCAATAGTTTCCACGTTATTGATGATCGTCGGAGCATCAAACAAGCCTCTTTCGAATGGGAATGGCGGTTTTTGCCGAGGTTCGCCGCGTTGGCCTTCGATCGAAGCGATCAGTGCCGTTTCTTCACCGCAAACGAATGCGCCGGCGCCGATACGGATCTCAAGGTCAAAATCGAAGTCAGTGCCGAATAATTTTTTGCCTAACAAGCCATGTTCTTTGGCCTGTTTCATCGCCACTTCCAAACGTTCGATCGCAATCGGATATTCCGCGCGAATATATACATAGCCTTCCGAGGCGCCGATCGCATAAGCGCCGAGGATCATCCCTTCGATCAGACTATGAGGGTCGCCCTCGATGATCGAACGGTCCATAAAGGCCCCCGGATCGCCTTCGTCGGCATTGCATACGAAGTATTTTTGCCCTTTTCTTGCTTTCCATCCAGCCTCCAATTTAACGCCCGTCGGGAATCCCCCGCCGCCACGGCCACGCAAACCTGATGCTTTGACTTCATCAACAACATCTTTATCTGTCATGGATGTCAACGCTTTGAATGCGGCATAATAACCACCATTCGCAATATAGCTTTCCAGACTTGCATATTCGATCACACCGCAATTTCTCAAAGCGATGCGATATTGTTCTTTAAAAAACGGAATATCATCCATTTTGGGGATGTATTTGCCGTCAGTATCTTTGTAAGTATATTTTTCTGAAATAATGCCATCGACGAGATGAGATCTCATGATCTCGCCTACATTTTCGGGAGTCACTTTGATATAAAAAGTACGTTCCGGCAAAATCAAAAGAACCGGGCCGAGAGCGCAGGTCCCGATACAACCGGTTTCTATCATTTTGACCCCATCCGCAAGTCCTAACTCATCAAGTTTTTCCTTTACCGCGTCGCGCACTTTATAGCAGTCACAGGACACACAGCCGGCGCCGGCGCACAGTAAGATCTGATGATGATAGTTAGCCGCTTCTGCTTGATAGGAGGCTTTTATTTGATCTAAATCTTTGATGCCGCAAATGTTGTTCGACATTGGTATTACCTCCCGGGTCTAATATTGATCGAGCATAGAGTCAAGCGTGGACGGATTCATCGTTTTATGAACATGCTCATCGACCATGATGGCCGGAGCGAGTCCGCAGGCACCGATACAGCGAGCCACTTCCAGAGTAAACTTTTTATCCGCTGTGACTCCGCCGACCTTAACATCAAGTTTTTCTTCCAGGGCATCGACGAGTTTGTCGGCACCTCTGACATAGCATGCGGTCCCCATACAAATACGGATCGTATGCTCGCCTCTTTCTGTAGTGGAGAAGAACGAATAAAAACTGACCACGCCAAACACCTCCGAAAGCGGGATACGCATGCGATCGGCGATGAATTCCTGCAATTTGAGCGGCAGATACCCATAAATTTTTTGCGCCGCGTGCAAAACCATGATCAAACTGCCTCTTTTCCCTTGATAGGAATCGATCACTTGGGCAATCTGTTCATATTTTTCGCGGTCAGCGGCTTCACAGGCACAAACCTCACAGTTGTGTTCGCTATTGCTCATAAGGCTCCTCTTTGATTTGTAGATTTGTAGATTTCTACTGCTTAGTATTATATTGAAATAAACTCAGTAAGACAACTTATTTCAAAGGGGGATCTGGCCATGCCAAAGAAAATGTTATCGGGCTGACGACAACTCCCATATTGTCAGAAACACGTTGTGTCAATGCGGCATCAAGACTGCTGTCATATTTTCCGTAAAACGCAAGCCCTTCGGGTCGATAAACAGAAACATAAAAACTGCTGATCCTGTCTGATTGCTGCGGGATCAGAATGGCGAGATCCTCCCCATTATAATCCATCGTTGCGTTGTTTGCGTAGGCTTCCCACATTTTTTTTGCAGCACCTAATTTTCCAGAAAACTTTTTTTCGTACGCTCCATCCGTTTTTTCCGAAAGTACTGCAAATGTTCCATCCGATAAAAAGGGAACTAGAAAATCATCCTCAACATATAATTCCTCTATTGTTTCGTTTTCACGAATCGTATGCAGCTCAATTTTTTGAAGCTCTTTCATTGTCTTTCGTTCAATGACCGTGAGCAGATAGGTCTGGTTTTCTTTGGTCAGCAACAATAATTTGTCGTGATCCTCTGTCATTTTCAGCATTATAATTCTTGACTCGGTCGCATCTACAGGAAAAAGCATTTTCATCTTATCGACTTCGGGAACGATCTCCTTTTCGATATTTTTATAGGGAATAAAGTAGATTCCAACGCGTTCAGCCGGAAGACCGGGATCCAATATTTCCCCACGAATGGAGCGCAAAAACAGTGCAAAATAGCATCCTTCCTTTGTGCTGACGCTTGTCGCTTCAAGATATATCCCGTTTTCTCCCACTGTAGAAAGATTTATTTCAACAATTTTTCCTGATTGATTCTTTTTTATCTCGATTTCTACTTTGTGATCCGGGGAAACAGGAATTTTAAACTGCTCCGAAAAACCCTTCGACATTTTATTATAATCTTCCATTGTCATAGACAAATCATAAAAGGTAATTTCCATAGGATAATAATCATAGTAGTCTTTCAGGTATAGTTGCTCTTTGTGCCGTTCTCCGGATGCTGTACGGCTTGCGACATCTTTCAATGGCTCTTTGATAAAAGCATAGGAGGACTCGTCCAAATCGATCTCATCACTGGAACTCATACCGCTGCCGGAAAAAGATATGTTGATATCAAAAACAGACTCCGGATAGTAGGGGCCCTCCTGTTTTTCAGCTTGTGAAAAGTCAAAATCAGTAGCGGTAAAGGGCTTTGCCCCGATGATATAGGAGGTATTCCAGCAGAGATGGCGATCCGAAATGGTATCGGACTTGATTGCAAGGCCTTCCGCGAAAGACTTATCTCCGTATAAAACCGTTTCTCCTATGGTTATCGTGTCTTTTTCCTTATCCACCCACCCATGCGCAAAACAGAGGGAAACAGAAGCGAAGAGCAGAAGGAATATCGTCAGGAATACACTTTTTCGCATTAGAGTTCTTCCTTTCCTTCTTCACCGGTCAAATCGTACAGTGCTTTGCTGACGCGATCTGCCTTGTAATGATAGGTTTCTTTAACAAAGCCCATCAATGTTTTTCCGCTTTCTTCGAGCTCAGTCATGGAAACATCTCCCACAATGCTCCCCTGGTGGATCAAAACCGCTCTGCTGATGAAATTCTGAACTTCCTCAAGAAGATGCGTCGATAAGATCACGGTTTCTCTTGGTTCCAAAATGCCGATCAATACCTTGTAAAAGTCTTCCCGGTTGAAGACATCATTTCCGGCGAAAGGCTCATCCATAAGAATATAATCGGCCCCCTGGCAAAGTGCCATGATCACTTCAAATTGGTTTTTTTGGCCCATCGAAAAGCCTGCGAGCAGTTTGTTTTTAGGGAGAGAAAAGAATTCCAGCAGACCGTCAAAACGTTTCTCCGAGAATTGGGGAAAGTGCATACGGTAGAAGTCTTTGTGGGCAGCGGCTGTAAGCTGCGGGAAAAAGGAATGCTCACTTGTCGCAAAGGATATCCGGCTGATGTTTTTCCTTGAAATCTTTTCCCCATCCAATAAAATTTCTCCGTCATAGTTTAAATAGGAAAGAATACACTTCATCAGAGTCGTTTTTCCTGCTCCGTTTTCACCGAACAAGCCAACAATTTCGCCTTGGGGCAAGCAAAGAGAGACTTCTTTCAACGCCTGTTTTCCGTTATAAGATTTACTGACATTTTTCATTTCAATCATAAGGCAACTCCTAATACAACGCTCCCTATTTTCTCCCACTGGTTCGGTGTCAGGCAAATTTCAGGAGTAAAAAACATATATATTCCGAAATAGATCATCATGAGGATCAACGCTGCGGCAAGGCTAAAAAGTGCGCCTGCCACGGGCAGTGCGAGACATCTTCGCCAAAGTTCAAAACGATGCGGTAAGCGCTTCATGAGATAGATACTTTTACTGCCCTGATAGTGATATAAATAATGGTAAATAAACACTGCAACCATACAAAGCGCAACGACCGTAAAACCGGACAAGCGGTAATCGATCAAGTCAATGAAGTCCGGCATGGTTGCACCTTTTATGATTCCTTTTTCTGCATCCTGCGTCCAAAATAAAGCCCGGTACTTTTCAATATAGGAAATCAAAAAACCAAGACTATAGACGGCGCTTGCAATGAGAGCGGCAGCGATCCATTTAAGTTCGCGGGAGTAATTCACTCCGGGCGGAACATAGCGTCCGACATCAATTTTCATGGCCGATCTCCTTCCATACTCCAAATCCTGCTGTAGAGGCAATCACAAGCACTGCAGCGGAAGCTATCAGGTCATTCCCGAGGTTTCCCATTGGATGCTGAAAAAAAACGATCGTCAACGCTGCCACACCAGCGATCCCAACGCTCAATTTGTCATGTCTTCGCCCAAAGGAAAAGCATGATGCAGTGCAGCCGAGAGAAAGAACCATCAGCACATTGCGGACATATCGGCTTGCCTCATCTAAAGGCAAGAGATTATGCAGAAATTTTTCTCTGTAAAATGCGACAAAAAGACTTTGATCGCCGACATACGAAGGATCCATCATTTCAAGGTAACGCCCGCAAAGAAACAGCATGATCAGCAGCTGGATGACCCAAAAGGCAAAGAAACAAATGCTGTTATATATTGCCCAATAACAAACGATTTCCTTTTCACCGATTGCCAGACGCCGGATCGTATAGCGAACTTTGCTTCCGAAAAACTCAGCTCCGGTCAAGCTTAAACAGCCGCAAAGAAGAACAAACGCAAGGCCAAAAACAAGAGAAATGTGACTTTGTGAAACCATTTCCTCGAGAGAAAGGTCCGTTCCTTTTGATGTCACCACCCAATAAAAAATCGCACTTTCGCAGGTGGCCATCAAGAGAAAAATTGCCAAAACATAATAAATACTACTTCTTGCTGCCAACATCAATACAGATATACGTCGTTTCATAGTTCTCCCCTCAGTTGTCTATTTATTGATTTTTATTCCCAATACGTTTCGATCAACGAAAGTGCTTCGCTCTTTGTAATACCCATCTGCTTCATGGCATGGATCACTGCTTTTGCATTGCTCTGCAAGAGCTCTGTGCGAAGGGCCTCAATTTGTTTTTCGTTGATTGCAATATAGCTTTTGGCACCGCTGTGTGATTCGATGATGTTTTCGTCTTCCAATATGCGGTATGCCTTTTGTACCGTGTTCGGATTAACGCCAAGCAAAGATGACAGCACCCGCCGCGAAGGCATCTCGTCCTGATTTTGTATCGTTTCGGCTACGATTCCCTGCTTGATATGCCGAATGATCTGCAGATACAGAGGGCTGCCGTCCTCCATACTAAAGTGCTCAAATGATATCATTTTACCTCACCCACATGTTTTGGAAGCAACTGTATTACATGCATAATACAGCAGATAACCGTATTATACGAATAATACGGTTATCTGTCAAGCAAATCGATCCATTTTTATTTTTATTCAATGCAAACGGACAGCGCTTTTGGACAGGGCCGTTGCGCCATAGGTGATAAAGGATTTTTCCCAACTGTCAACATAAGATCCTGTCGCCCATTCAGCCATGATCACAGTCTCGCCTTCCTGTAGTTCAATATCAGCTAAAGGATCTTCTGCTAATTGTTCCGCACCGATCGCATATGCCGTCAATTTATTTTCTGTTTTGACTAGGGCTATATCCTTGTTGGGAGAAGTAAAGGCGTCCATGGCATCCGGGACACGGTCTTTTATATTATGCCAGCTTATGGTTAAGGTATCATAGAAAACGAGACTGCTCGGCGGGATGATCTTGAGGCTAAAATCTTTTGCTCCGGGCGTTCCGTCCTTCTTATAGTTGGTTCTCCCTACAAGGAACCAATGGCCGTTTTTTCTCGCAAGACCGAAATTCTCGCCAGATCCATCGCTGTCGATTGCGGTGATCCCTTCGTCTCTTAAAGCTTCAAGCACTTGCTGTTGTGCACTCAAATAAGCATTTATTCCCTTCTCACCTAAGAAATCAGAAATTTTAATTTCTGCGGGCAACGAAAGCTTATCGACCGGAAGCACCTGCAGTTGATCGATCCCTGCAGCTTTTTTTTCAATAGCGACATAATCGTTTCCGATATAATCAATGATTCTTATCGCCGGATCACTATGTATTTGATCACCCGTCTCTTCTTCATCATTCTTCATTTCAGGAACCTTTGACGCCACATTGCGCGCCACCAGAACATTGTTTCTCTTACCGTCAGCAGAGATATTATTGACACTGAGTTCCCAAAAGCCGCTGGTTCGTGGAAAAAAAAGCTGATCTGCCTTCAATATCGGCTGGAGTTGCTGATGATCAACAGCGATCCAAAATGTTCGGTAAGTATAGCCGTCACCAGAAGGGCTCCTAAGACCCAGCAAAACGCCGGAAACCCCTTGTTTGCTGTTCTCGTTTATATCCTGAGAGTTGCCATTGGCTGCGCCCGGCATACTGCCCACCTGATCTGAAATTTGGTTTAATAAAAGTTCTTTGTTTTGCACAAAAAAGATCATGTTTTTATCGTCGATCTTCATGATTTCACCCAGAAAATTGGACGCCGCATAAACAGTAATGACATCGACCTCCGGAGCTACCTGATCAGGCATACCGGAAGGAGGAATGTATTTTGTCAGCAAATAATCGACCGTATTTACCCTCTTGATCTTATAGGAAAGATCCTCCCATGCATATCCGCCGAATGCGACGATACCGTCTGCAAACTGTACATTGCTTCCTTCCCATTGCTTCGCTGCATTTCCTTCATTCCCGCTTGTGACGAGTTCCTCGAGCACCTCCCACTCCCCTACCAACGGGCAGACTTGAGGAGACGGAGGTATGATCTTACCGGCCGATGACCCTGAAGAATCGGCACAGCCGCCAAAGAGCAGAAGCAAAGAGGCAATCAATAAAAGCAGACACTTTCTAAGCATTAGAACGCACCTCTTTCGGCAGAGTGACAACAACGGTCGTTCCTACGTTCAGTTCACTGCTTATTTCGAGCCGCCCGCCCATCAGTGTAACGATCTCTTCACAAATGGATAAGCCAATCCCGTTTTTGGAATGAGAACTTTTGCCTTTATAAAATTTGTCTTTCACCATCGGCAGTTCTTCTTCAGCAATGCCGCACCCACTGTCTGCAATCGTAAACGTGTATTCTTTTTCAGAAACCTCAGTCTGAAAAAAGACACGACCTCCGGCTGCAGTAAAATTCAAAGCATTATCCAGAATATTAAGGAATAGTTGTTTTAAACGATTGGCATCCGTCAACAGAACAGGCAAATTTTCAGGGTAAGCAACGATAAAATCGATATTTTCCCTTACAGCCCGGGGAGTCAGTTGTTTACGTATGTATTCCAAAAGCTCAGCCAGATCGACTGATCCATATTTGATTTTGATCCTGCCGGAAACAAACTTGGAAAAATCAAGAAGCTCTTCTACCATCTGCGTGAGGCGTTCACTCTCTTTGGCAATAATGCCAAGGCCGTCATTCAGCATTTCTTTCTGCTGAAATTTTTCACTTTGCAACGTGATCGCCCAACCCATAATAGAAGTTAACGGCGTACGCAGTTCATGCGAGACCGAAGAAATAAAATCATTTTTCAGTTGTTCTCTTTTTGTAATTTCGTCGGCCATGTAGTTCAAGGTATCGGAAAGTTTGCCGATCTCGTCATCCCGCTTTTTCTTGCTCTTGATTTGAAAATCGCCTGCAGCCATCCTTTCGGCAACCGCAGTTACTTCGCTCATAGGAAATAGAATCGTGTTCGCCAAAAAGATGCTGAGAATACCCACAGCGAAAACGACAAAGAGGCCTATGGCTATAAAGATCTTAGTCGTGCCCCAAATGTCTTTATCAATGGCCTCGGTGGAAGCAATCAGGCGTAAGGCTCCGACGATTTCTCCATCAGATTTCAAGGGATAGGATACGGCCATGACTTTCTGCCCGTTTAATCGCCCTACCCATTCACCCATTTTGTCATTTAAAGCTTGCTGAATATCGTCTGTCGGTTCCCCTTTTGCCGGGATCGTACCGAGAGAATCCATGACGATCGTTCCTTTCC
>CAZKCB010000005.1:0-20871 GCA_964550965.1 uncultured Oscillospiraceae bacterium | reverse complement strand
TATTTAAAATCAGATCTTTTTCAAGCTCGATCGTGATTATCTTTCTCGAGTCGCTCAAAGACACCGTATAATCGGCGGTATCCATTGCCTTTCCTGCCTGGAGAACGGTGATCGCTTCTTTCTTCAAATAGGAATTTTCATCGACTAAAAGCGTTCCTCCCTCTCCATCAGTGATTTTCTCTGAGAATTTGATGGTAAGCTCATCCTCGTTGAGAGGAATGGAGATCGCCCCGCTTGACGGGTAGAATTCGACCTTGAGCGTTTCTGCTTTTTCTCCTGTCGTGAAGTAGCTCGACATTGCCTTATTTAGGACGCCGCTCTCATCCATCATCGTTTCTGCGGCAATCGTGATGTAGTATTTTGTGTTTTCTTTCAAGGCTGTTTTCGGGATGATAGAAAAGACCGTTGAAGCCTTATTTATGGTGGAGGTAAATTCCACTTTGGTTCCGGAGGCAGAGCCTTCCGTCAAAGATACGATGGAAGTGATTTTTGAGCCGGCGATCGCTTTGCCTTTTGGATTGGTCATTTTAGAATCAAAGGTGACCGTGAGGGCGCTGTTCAGATAAACACCGGTGTCGCCTTTATCGGGGCTGAAGGAAGCGCCCTCTTCGGTCGTTCCCGAATCGGGGATATCTCCGGTCGTACCCACAATGACCGAACTCGGCTTCGTTTCGTAAGCGACCCCTTTTGCATTGACATACATCTTACCGATCTGCCCGGTGCCAAAAAAGTTTGCTGCGACATTGACGTAAGCGGTTTCCATATCCGCGCGATCATCCATCGTGATCTCGGGGCTTTTCGCAGAAGCCGCAACCGTAAGTTTCTCCATGTCCCCGGTTTCGAAGTTCACAGTTTCACCCGCTCCGCTGAGCAGAAGATTTACAAAAGTCCCGCGAAGCGTTACATTCGCAGTTCCTGAAAGATTTATATTTTCAAAGCCGACACCATACGGCGCACCGTCAAGACCCGATGTCTGCAGGATAAACTCTTTTGTCCCGGTCGTATTCTCTATGCTCGTTCCGCCTTTGGCCGAAATCCTGACCGGGGAACCCGTTTTTGCGATGTTCATATTTGCAACTCTGGAGTTGGTAATGCTTATGGTATTTGTTCCTCCCCCTTTGACGGAAAGAGTCCCTAAGATCACACAATCACTGATCGATACGCTGCCCTCTTCGAGATCCTTTGAAATAGTGACGTTGTTCGGATAGATTTTTCCGGAAAGTTTGCTTCCGTCGTCATCGATCAAAGGCTCTGTCGTTACGATATTTTCGTTATCTATGATCTCTCCGATCAAAGCGACAGCCTGCGCTCTGGTCAAAGAATCCAACGGATGCAGTTTTCCGTCGCTGTACCCGCTCATATATTCCATTCCAACGATTTTTGACATAGCTCTGTAGGCCCAGTCTGAAATAGACCGGTAGTCGGAGAAGATTTTAAGATTGCTGCTCTCCCCATAAGTCGGAACGACCATGGTGACCATAAAAGCGGCTTCCTGCCGGCTGATCTTTTTGTTCGGCAAAAAGCTTCCGTTGCTGAATCCCGATGCATACGCTGCATTTACTGCTTTTGCGACATCATGATAATACCAGTCCGTGCTCTTGACGTCAGAAAAGGAAATGTCTGCTTCATATAGATTTCCGAGCGCACGATTCAACATACAAATGAACTCTACTCTTGAAACCTTTTTGTCCGGTCCAAAGCTTCCATTTTTATAGCCTGTTACGATCCCATCTGCGACAGCTCTTTCGATCTGATATTCTGCCCAGTGCCCTCCCGTGTCGGTAAACCCGCCTGCCGCATGGACCTCAGTCACCGTGGCAAAGGCTCCCGAAAGCAGGCTCGCCAATAATAAGCCTGTGCAGATCACCGATCTCGCTTTTTGCATCGCATTTGAACGTGTCATTTTTCATCCTCCAAAGTAAGCTCTGTTTGTTCTCTCTTTAGGCCTGGATCGTCCTTGAAAAGTTCGTCATCATTTGTTCCATACGTATGATTTTCTTTTCTCCGACCCAACTGATCACGGCTCCATCAATGACTCGGCCACCCTTTTTCTCGATCAGCTTTGTCATTTGCCGCACGGCTCGATGTCCCCCGCAGAACGCAAAGGGGAAACCCATAGTAACAAAGGCCAGGGTTTTCTTTCCTTGCAGAGAAGATGTTTGTGAAAAGTACGCTTTCATGACGGGGCAAAGGGAAAAAGCCCAAACAGGAGCTCCGAAGACAAGCACATCATAGCTCGTGGTTTCGGGTGCGTATTCCAGCTTCATCCTTTTGGGGTTTTCCATTTCGTTTTCCGTGAGGATCCTTTCCAACACGGCTTCATGGCCGGCCACTTTGAGCTTCTCGACCAATTTTGCCGCCGCCTCATAAGTATGACCGGTTTTCGAATAAACAACAACTCCGATCTTCATAAAAATCGCCTCCTGTATACCAAAATATGATTCGCATTAAGGCTTATACCCAGAATGAGCATTGATATCAACATTATAATAGCACAATCGCAAACATTTTAGTCTTACATTTTAAAAACAGTAAACGTGCAAAAGCCCGGACGGTCTTTTCTCTGCCGTTGCCAGGCTTTTGCAAGGATACCTCAGTACTTGAAAAACTTTAATCGTTATCGACCTTATCTGCTTCGTCGTCTTTCTCTGCATCCTTTTCACGGGAATCATTGTCTTCATCATCGTCGGCAGTTTCATTTTCTTCGTCCAGAGTCACATCGTCATCGTCCTCTGTAGCAGAATAATTTTTAGTTTCTGCTACGCTCTTCTCAGTTTTGTGTGAAGTTGAACCATTTGAACCGTTCTCCACTTTTTCTTTTTTTATCTTTTCTGGAGAGCTATTTGTGTTCGAAGTGTTCTCGCTTTTTTCATCCTGATCGTCATCGTCTTCAATATCCGAGATCTCTTCCTCCTCTACATCAGAGTCGTCATCGATATCTAAATCATCCTCGTCATCGTCATCGATATCTAAATCATCCTCTTCATCGTCTTTTTGATCCTGTCGAAGGTCTTTGGCTTCTTTGTTGATCTCTTTGACCGATTTTCCGAGCCACTCTTCAAGCAGTGCGGCATTTTCTTCCTCGCCCGAAAGAGCAAGCATTTTCTGTACCAGATTGAGTTTTCCGGCAGTCACTCCCAGCGCTGCAGCTTCCTGCACTCGTTTCTGCCCAACAGCTTCGCTTACGACTTCTGCTGTTTTTCCTTCTTCATCGATGTAGGTCTGTATGCTGTTTTTTAATTTTTCTGCAAGTGCAGTCGCTTTTTCCTCATCTTCAATGAAGGTAGCAATAACAAGTCCTCCGTTTTGATCATCCGCGATGTAACCTTCTGCAATCAGTTCGTCGGTAGTCCTCTTGATTGCGTCTTCAATCGAGAGATTCTTCACATCAAGAGACGTAAGTAAAGTTGCCCCATCTTCATTGATGGCCTTTACATCTATGACTCTGTCAAAAATATTGATGGAATACTCGATCGAAGGATTGACATCAAGGCTGACATAACCCATAGGTGTTGCATACGCGAAATTTCCGCCGACAAGCAGCATAAGTGCTGCCGCAACACTGATCCCCCATCGAAGGACCCTCGTTATATTGCTTTTGATTCCGGTCACCGTGATTTCCTGGCCGATCCGGTATTCCTGATTTCTTGTTTCACAAACCATTCCGTCATCTGTCATTACGATGGCTTGTTTGTTCTTTATTTCAAGCACGATCCCCTTCATATCAACACCTCTTTCACATATTTCAAGTAACCGCTGAGTATCGGATAATCTCCGGAAATTATCTCTACCGCCGCTATTATGTATTTTCGATGCCTTTCCATTATTTTCAGGGGTACTCCCAAATGTTTCTGCACCGTCGCTGCCGGAAGCGTTTTTGTTTTTCTCATTTGAGCGAGCAGGATCTCGTTGCTGCATAAAAAAACGATCGTCTTTGCACAGGCGATCCTTGTTTTTTCAGCCTTGGGAGAAACGGTGATCAGTTCAGAAAAAGAAAATCCATATTTTTTCAAGACTTCTCCAAGTCCTTCGATTTCGAGTTTTGCAGGGTTTTCGCTTTCGACGCAGGTTTTTTCTATGACTTGCCTTTTCAGTCCGATGTCTTCTTCCAATCCATCAGGATCACCTTCAAAGGATGCCGGGTCGATCGGGATTTCGGATGCATTTCTTGTTTGTTTTTTATACTGGTCATAAAGTCTTCTTTTGATCACGAGTTCCGCAAAAAAAAGAAAGCCGCCTTTTTCCTCTGTATAGGACTCGATGGCCTCATTGAAAGCAGACAAAGCAATAGACCAGCGGTCATCCTGCTTTGTGATGTATTGACCGGTGACCTTAGCTGCCGAATGAAGGATGTAGGATTCATATTGCGAGATAAAGAGCTCTCGCACCTCATTGTCTTTTTGTGCAGACAATGCTTCTTTGTCGATCGTTCTCATGTCATTACTACCTCTTTTACATATATTCGAGCCAAAGTCAAAAAAATCGGGGTCTTTCATTTTTTTTTTAGACTTCTACAGCAATAACGCAGTTTCGATTTTTGTCTTTGGCTTCATAAAGGGCCATGTCAGCTGCATAGATCAATTCGTCGGGTGAATTGTGCTCTCCGGGGATCGTTGTCGACACCCCAAGGCTCACAGTAACATGATCCGCTACGTGAGAGGCCTCATGATCTATCTTGAGCCGTTCGACCTCGCTCCTTATTCTCTCAGCAAGTGCCGCGGCCTTTTCGCTGTCGGTATAGGGCAAGGCAATGATAAATTCCTCTCCTCCATACCTTGCTGCGATGTCCGAGGCGAAACGGACCGTTTTTGTAAGCAGCATGCCGATCTGATGCAGGCAGTGATCGCCAATCTGGTGACCGTAGTGATCGTTGAAGCATTTGAAATGATCCACATCCATCATGATCACGGAGAGCGTGATGGAATAACGTTTGCAGCGTTCCCATTCTTTGCTTATGACTTCTTCGAACATCCTGCGGTTGTTGAGCCCGGTCAAAGCGTCTGTCGCCGAACGTTTTTCCAATTCAAGGTTTGCTTCCTGAAGTTCCTGATTAAGCTTTGTAAGCTCACGATTTTTGCTTTCGATCTGCGCACGTCTCCGAAAGTACTCAAGACGCCCGTTATAAACATTCCACGATGTCACCAAAGAAAGGATCAGCACCGCAGTGGAAACAAGAATATTCGTAAAGCGCAGTTCAGGAGAGTCCTGCACCACAAAAAGTCCTGTAATGAAAAGTGTGTGAACCAAAAGACACAGCGGGATCAGTATTCTCGGGGGAATGTAAAACAAGAGCACAGAAAGCATGATCCCACCCGTATAGATCGCCATTTGTCCAAACTGAAATCGATCAAGAAGCGAAAGCGCCGCACTTCCAAAAAGAAATAAAACGGCGAAGCTGACAGCTCCGACGTGGATCAAGCCTGCATTTTTTTCCGGATTTTTGCCGATCACCGAAAAATAAATCAGGTAGCACAGCATGACCGCAAACAGCAAGGCGCAAAAAATGAGATACATGTTGTCTGAAAAACTTCGCAGTTCTTCCTTTTTTACAATACAAAATGTCAGAACCACAATAGCATCAATCATAATCATTGCAGATGCCGTTCCTTTTATCCTGCGAACATTGGCTTTGCTCAATTCCGCGATAAAAGGTCTCCGGTATTGTTGGGAAGGGTCTTTGGATTTCATCCTTATCAGCCTCTTTCCTTTTGCATTAAGCTTTTGTTGTGTTCGGTTCTTCCTCTAATTCAAATTGTGTTGCCAAAATGGCAGTGAATGCTTCTACCACCTGCGGATCAAACTGTTTGCCAGCATTCTCCCTGAGGACCCGAAGTGCGGTCTCATCCGTTACTCTTCGCCGGTAGGGGCGGTCCGAGGTCATGGCATCGTAAGCGTCAGCGATGCTCAATATCGCTGCACCAATCGGAACGTTTTTATACATGATCTGATCGACGGGGTAGCCCGACCCGTCATAATAGCAATGATGGTATTCGATCGCTTCGCTGACCTTTCGGGAGAAACCGATCTGTGCTATCATCTCACGGCCGAGGACCGGGTGCCGTTTTACCTGTTCAAACTCTTCCGGAGTCAGCATGCCGGGCTTGTTCAATATGCGCTCATCGACACCGATTTTTCCGATGTCGTGAAGCAAGGCAGCGACTTTGATCTCCTCGATCACTTTCGGCGACAAGCGCATCTCACGGGCGATTTCTTCCGATAGAAAAGCGACTCGCTGCGAATGACCTCGTGTGTAGGGATCCTTTGCTTCGACGACCCGCGACAAGGCTCCTATCGTACGCATATGCATGCGTTGGCCGTCAAGGTAAAGCTTATATGTGCAGCGTGCAGCTCCCGCCGGCACGAGAAACAGCAGGAGGTACCAGTAACCATATTCTTTTGAGAGCAGGAAGGTCGTGAGAACCCCAAGCGGACAAGTAAAGAGAAGCGTCCAAAGCATCTTTCCTGCAAGGCGCGACATCGTGGGCACGACACGGGCCTGTCTATTCGCTATGATAAAGAAAAAGTAGACGAGTATTTCGATCACAGAAGCAATCAGCAGGAATGTTAGAATATGGACGATCAGATCTGCTGTAGAAAAGTCTGAAAGAGTTTGTCCAAAGAGGCGGAGAAAAATACCTGCGCCCCAGATCCCAAGGACCGAACTTGCCAAAGAGAGCAATTGCTTTTTCGGAGAAGAAAGCAGAAGCAAACGATATTGATTGCTTCCACTTTTATGTTCAACCAGAAAAAAGGTAGATATGAGAAACAAAAGGAGCGTCGGATCAAGGCCATGAAGGAATACTCCCGCGGCCGCAGGAACAAGTGAAAGATCGATTTGTTTGCTTTCCTTGGTGTATACCGGAAAGGTGCGGCATATAACAAATAAGAAAAGGAGGAAGAGGATATCAAAATCCCACTTGAAGGGCTGCATCCAAATTTCTTTTATGCTTAGGCCTATGATCACTGCGCTTGCAAGAATCAGTAATGCGAGATAGCCGGACTGTCTTTTCATCTGATGGGGTTCCTTTCGCTAGAACTGTTTAAGCAAATAGTCTCTGATATTGATATGCCTGATTCCATTTTTATCTGAAGTGAATTCGTCCAAGCTCAAAACATATTTAGGGTAGTTGTCATTGATTTGCTCTAAACTCCCAAATTCTCTGTCGGCAGTTCCCTGAGAGGCCAATAAATATGCCACCTGTAAATAAATACGTTCCCCCCGCTTTTCACAGACAAAATCGACTTCAAGATCATTCAGCTTTCCAACGGTAACTGTATAGCCTCTGCGCAAAAGCTCCATATAGATGATGTTTTCCAAAATCAAATTGATATCACGGTTGTTCTTGCCGTAGACCGCCTCGCGCAGACCATGATCCGCAATATAGTATTTTTCGTTTATTGACAGGATTTTTTTTCCGATCAAATCATTCCTTCGGACACGATAAAACAAGAATGCCTCTTCACAGGCTTTGATATAATTCAACACCGTTTCAGGGGAAATGGTTCTTTTTTCACTCTTGAAATATTTTGAAATGCTTGTCGCGGAAAATGGCTGCCCTATATTTGCCAAAATATAATTGATCAGTTTTTCAAGCATATCAACATCACGGATGGTATTCCTTTTCATAATATCCTTCAACACTACCGAATTGTAAACATCACGCAAATACTGCATGGAGGTATCGTATTGAAAATCAAGATTGTTTAAGAAAGGCATCCCACCAATTTCTATATATTGCTTAAACGCAGCTTCTACGCTTTTATCCGCTTCTTTTTCCGTCCAAAGCAAATAAAACTCCTGGAAAGAAAAGGGATAAATAGTAAATTCGACATATCTGCCTGCAAGGTAAGTCGCAAGTTCGCCGGACAGCAATTTTGCGTTGGATCCCGTAATATAAATATCGCAATCAAAATTGATTCGAAGTGAATTGATGCATTTTTCCCAGGATTCAACCTCTTGGATCTCATCAAAGAATAAATAAGATTTGCTCTTTGCTCCGGAAATTTTGTCACTGATGAATCGATGGAGCTCTTCCGCCGTGCAAAGCTTTTGATTGCTCATGTCTTCGAAGTTCAAATCTGTAAAGCTGCTTTCCGCAATTCCTTTTTCGCGTAGGTCTTCCTTGATCAACTCAAGCATCACAGATTTTCCGCAGCGGCGAATGCCCGTCAAGACCTTGACAAGATCCTTGTCGATGAAGGGTCGTATTTGATTTAGGTACATTTCTCTTTTCATCACGGCGGGCACACCTCCTTTGCGAATTATGGCTTCATTATATCAGCCGTACCTTTTAAGTCAATTTATTTTTATGTTTTTATCAGTTGTATCTTACGGTTTTGCTTTCCTGCATCCACAATACACTTTTCCATGTTTATTTTCTACCCCCCGGTGTCCAGTTTTAGCTTACCAATGCAATCATCGGCCGAGGAAAAGATAAAAAGTACGTCCTCCATAAAATTGCTAACTTATAGTGATTTATAGATAATGAAAAAGTCACTGGCGAGTGACTTTTTCAAATTTCAGTATTTATAGTTCTGATATCAACGCAAAAACACTACTGCCGGACGGCAACAAATCTTTGTTTAGAACTTGATGGTTTTTCTGGAATTGTCATCTTTATAAGACCTTGCTGAATTAGAGGCGCAACGTGTCTCGAGATTGCGTAAGTCATTGAGGATAGTCCAAGATATTCACTGATTTCTTTTCGGTCCCGGGGGATGGCACAAAACTCAACCAGGGTTTTATATTCAGAATAGTTCTTCTCGGGAGCTCCGGACTGCGCTTTATAGAGCCTTACAACAAAGCTTCCCCGCTCATCAGCAAAAACCGGTTCGGGAAGGTTGCTTTCTTTCATCGCCTTATATATCGTAAGGATTCCCGAATAACGATTTTCTGTTTTCCCCAAAGTTTCCAACGCAGTTGCAAGCACGGGGTTTCTCGTGTCCGGTTGGACTTTCCCCAATTGGTCAATTCCCAATCGACCATATAAGCCACCCGGGCTAATAATTTCCATGCGGTCAGTATACATAGTCAACTGAATCGGCTTACCTTCTGTATGGATGCTGTAATCTCGGTGAATCAGTGCATTTAGTATCGCTTCGCGAACCGCGGTAATCGGATAGTCTGTCACATCGCTACGAATTGCTGTGTTTTTGTCGATTTTGGTTTTGGTTTTCATATTGTTACGAACAAACGTAATGGCGCCTTCCACCATTTGTGGTATGGAGCCTTCCATTCGCTTGTTGTCCAAAAACCGCTCACCATCTGCACCTACATCTCCAATTTCAGTTCCCGGAACCGAAGTTGCGAGGATGCACAGTTGGGGATAATACGCTTGCGGATACAGACTAAAAAGCAGTACAGCTGCGAGTGTAATTTTATCACCACGGCAAAGACTCATAAGCTCATAAATTTGTGCTTTGGGCAATTGCGAGAGATTAGGTTTGTTTGCCTTGATCTTTAAAATATATTCCGCTATAGCTACTTGGTCCAAGGCGTCGAAGGTTGCCCGCTCCGCAATGCGGATATCATCTTGATACTTTTTGCGATAGGCTTCGTAGCTGTAAATTTCATATTCCGTCATAGGCTCGTCGGCATCTCCTACACGAACATAGGATCCCTTGAGCCGACCCTTACCACCGTAAAAACAAGGGCGCTCCGATATGTCAATGGGAGGAATTTCTGCGGAAATGAACTGTTTCCCGTCAATTTCCACAATGGTAAAAATCGGTCGCACCACAGGAGCCATTTGCCTGCATTGTTCCGTCACTTTCTTTTGTAGATCATGTGCATCATAAACCCCAACGGCTAAAAATCCACTTTTTTCATCAACACCAAAAAGCAGTGTTCCACCATCGTCTTGGTTGGAAAATGATGACAGTGTGTCATATAATCTGTTAGGGCCGCCCTCGTGTGCAGCCTTAATCTCTAAAATTTGAGTTTCTGCTTTTGAAATTTCACATTTTTTGATTAATATTTTAAGTTCTTCTCGTGTCATTTTAGATTCACCTCTTATATTTAAAATATTATCATAATGATTTTATATATTCAATAAATTTCAGCCATTATCTTTTGCATATTCTTTTAAATTATGAACTTGAGACTCCGTTCCTAATACCAAAAATACATCACCTTTTTCCAGCACCACGTCTCCCCCAGGATTAAAAACCAGCAGCTCCTCAAAGCTTTTTTTTACTGCTAAAATAATCAAACCAAATTGTTCTTGTGTTCGAAGTTCGCCAATCCTTTTATTCGCCATCTCTGATTTTTCGTTGACACAGATTTCTTCAAGATCAAATTCAACCTCACCTGCATTAGTAACAATATCAAGAAAGGAAATAACCGAAGGTCTTAGCATTAAGGCTGCCATTCTTTTGCCTCCAATATCATTTGCGGAAATCGTATTATTCGCGCCAGCCTTTTTCAGTTTACCAGGAGAACTCTTATCAATGGATCTGGAAACGATATAAAGCTCGCTGTTTAACTGACGGGCAGTCAAAACAGTGAATAAATTATCTACATCTTTGGAAAGAGCACTGATCAATCCCCTGGCACTTTTGATTTTTGCTTTTTCTAAAATAGATTCTTCCGTTGCGTTTCCTTCAATCACTAATAAACCTTTTTCTAAGTAGTGATTCACAATTGCTTCTTCTTTTTCAATAATGACAAACGACGCCTGTTTTTTTAAAAACTGTTCTACAATAACACTTCCCGTTTCGCCTGCGCCACATAAAATATAATGGTTTTCAAGCTTGGAAATTCTTTTTTGCACTTTTTTGCCCCTCCATAAATCGTTCAAGCTACCTTCGATCAAGATGGCAACACATTTTGTAAAAGCATAACCGGCGGTGCTCACCCCTCCCAAAATAATAAAAATAGAAAAAATCTTGGCTTCCGGCGTCATAACAGCAACTTCTCGATATCCCACTGTGGATATGGTGATCACTGTCATGTATAACGAATCTATTAAATTTACATTTAATAAATGATAATAGCCAAAGGTACCCACCATAATCACGGTCAAAAACATCGACAATATTAAAATAACCTGTTTCCGGTTTTGCATAGATAACTCCAGTCAATATTTTTTTGCTTTTGAAATGATAGAGCAACATAATTGTTCGATTTTCTAACAACTATTTCCGCCAAACCATGCGATTGACGATGCCGGTGTAGCTTTGGATGATCTTTACGACCTTACTGCTCACGTTTTCATCAAGATAATCCAGGGTGGGGACTCCGAAGTCCCCGTTTTTGTGCATCGCAGTCGCAAGCTCAACGGCCTGTAAGACCTGTTCTGTGGTAATGCCGCCGATGATAAAGTTTCCCTTATCCATGGCCTCGGGGCGTTCCGTGCTCGTTCTGATACAGACCGCGGGGAAGGGCTGTCCTTTGGAATTGAAATAGCTGCTTTCTTCAGGAAGCGTCCCGCTGTCAGAAACAACGCAGAAGGCATTCTTCTGCAAGCAATTATAATCCGAAAAATTGAAGGGCTTGAGGCTTCGTACCTGTGGATGGAAGACAAACCGGCGCTCTTCGATAAACTTTGCGCTGCGCGGATGTGTGCTGTATATGACAGGCATATCATAATGCTTTGCCATATCATTTACCGCGTTCATCAGTGAAAAGAAATTCTCTTCATGGTCTATGTTTTCTTCCCGATGCGCGGAAAGGAGGATGTAGTTTCCTTTCGTAAGCCCAAGTTCAGAAAGGACACTGCTTTTTTCGATTTTTGCAGCATTTGCCGAAAGAACTTCGGCCATCGGTGAGCCTGTCACATAGGTTCTCTCTTTGGGGCAGCCTTCGCTGTTCAGATACCTTCTGGCATGTTCGCTGTAGCAAAGGTTGACATCCGCAATGTGATCGACGATCCTGCGGTTTGTTTCTTCGGGAAGGTTCTCGTCAAAGCAGCGGTTTCCCGCTTCCATGTGAAAGATCGGTATTCTGAGGCGTTTCGCGGATAGGGCTGCCAAAGCCGAATTGGTATCCCCAAGGACTAAAAGTGCATCCGGCTTTTCTTCGCAAAGAATCCGATAACTTTTGGTGATGATGTTTCCGATCGTTTCGCCGAGATCTGCTCCCACCGCATCCAAATAATGATCCGGTTTACGGAGCTCAAGGTCTTCAAAGAAAACCTCATTGAGCGACGGATCCCAATTTTGTCCGGTATGCACCAAAACATGCTCGAAATATTTGTCGCAACATTTGATCACTTCCGAAAGCCGAATGATTTCGGGTCTGGTGCCAAGTATGGTCATCAATTTTAGTTTATTCACATCATGCCTCCATATAATTTTCCCTTTGAATTACTATTTTCTTTCTGACACTGGTAGTATCACTCTATGCAATAGAAAAAAGCAAGGCGAAACACCTCACTTTTTGATTTCATTTTGTGTGCTTATTCATCTTGTTGCAGATTCAGTAAGGGTAGATGCAATGGTGGAAACCCCGCATTACCTGACAGCTGGGCGATCAAAGGCCGTATGTAGCCCAAAAGAATGGCAGGAGCATTGTGATTTAGAATATCCTCGATTTCATTTTCTCTCAGGTCAAGCCATTTGAAGACTGCCGAATAGGAAACCTCAATAAAAAAGGGGGCTTCGGATTTAAATTCTTCGTCAAAGACTCTGACAGAATAGCTCACGGCTGCACTGTTTTCACCGTTACGGATAATATCTTTCGCATCAGAGATGCTTATTTGCAGCGCACTTTCCGAAGACACAAAATCATTATTCACCTTAAATATTACATCCCGCAAAACAGGGTTACTCATTTGAAAATCGCTTTTTCGCATTTTCTTCTCCTATGCAGCTGTTGGCTCAAATTTTATATAACTCCCAATAGCTTTATCACTGTATGTTTTTTGGGGTTTGAGCTCATATTTGAAAGCGTCCTTTAATTCAACCTGATTGTACTGGAAACATTGACCCGGCATAGAGTCAACAGGAAAATAAAACTCACATCCTTCTAATTGAAGTTCATAAGAACCACCTTCAGAGTTGTAACTCGTGGCTTCGACAATTTCATCAGCCGTCATACTTTCTAATCTTTGCAGAACTAAATCTAATGTACTCTTCATGAGGCAACCTCCTCTTTTAAAATTTCGTGAAACAACAGATTCGCTCCATCCTTCACGCAATATATGGTTCTCACATCAAAAGAAAAGCTCTGATTGGGATGTAATCTCTCAGAATAATAATCTTTCACCCCTATTATATACCCATCCGAGATATTCTCATATCTTAAATTCACTTTTATTACTTTAATCTCTGAAAAATATACGCTTAATGTACCTTCGGATTTAAATAATTTATTAATCACCTCGCCTAAGGCGTGATTTTCAAATACATCCTTTTTACTCTTATGTGCATCATTTACGATATTCCTGATTCTGATTAGCTTCTCAAACTCTTCTTTTACGGTTAGATCCAGCAATTGGCATGTATCATACCCTATTTTTGCCGCTATACATAATATGGGTTCTTCAATACCAGCTCTTTTCGCTTGTGCCTTTTTCTTTGCCTCCCAAAACTGCAGATCATAATGATTGTTCCAGAAGTACATCCCGTCCCCAAGATAATGAGTGTCCACGGAAATGCAAATTTCGTTTTTTGCGATGAAACGCTCTAATCTGCTCTTATAGTTGCAATGATAGCCTGTTATTCTGTTTTCATAATCCATCATATTGTCGTCCTAAGCCAAAATAGTTCTACGAATATCCGCGCCTATATTTTACATTAAATTCCATCTATAGTCAACTCCTTTTTCGCGATATGTCATCATACCTCCAAAAAGTAAGTGTCCGGGTTCTCGGGGTCGAAGCATTCGTTGACCCACATGATCGTAACCATATCTAAACTTCCAAGATTCTCAATGTTGTGCGTGTATCCGGCCGGAATGTCTATCACCTCAAGCTTTTCACCGCTCACGAAATATTCCTTCACCTCATCGTCGCCGACCTTTCGAAAACGAACCACACCATTTCCGCTGACTACCACGTATTTTTCAACTTTTGTATGGTGCCAGTGGTTTCCTTTGACGACACCCGGCTTTGAAATGTTGACCGAAACCTGTCCCCGATCATCCGATTTCAGAAATTCTGTGAAAGAACCCCTCTGGTCTATATTCATTTTCAGGGGATAAGAAAAACCGTCTTCCGGCAGATAGGAAAGCCAAGTGCTGTAGAGTTTTTTTGTAAAGGGATCCCCCAGGTCGGGAATCAAAAGATTCGTTCTTTCGTCTCGGAACGTATATAGCAAATCTACGATTTGACCAAGTTCCAGAGTATAGGTTGTCTCAACATTGCAGTAAGCACAACCATTTGCTTCAACGTCAGATAAAGCGCGGAGCAACTCCGTAACGACATCGTCGATATACACGAGATGGATGATCGCGTTTCTGTTATTGACCGAGATCGGTAGGTCGCGGGTAAGATTATAGCAGAAGGTCGCAACCGCACTGTTATAATTCGGTCGGCACCATTTTCCGAAGACGTTCGGAAAACGATAGATCAATACCTTTGCTCCGGTGTCTTTCCCATAAGAAAAGAGCAGTTCTTCTCCTGCTCTTTTGCTTTGCCCGTAAGGATTGTCGAGTGCCGCCTGGGTCGAAGAGGAAAGTATGACCGGGCAGATGTTTTTGTGTTTTTTTAATGCCGCGAGAAGCTCGCTTGCGAAACCGAAATTGCCCTTCATAAATTCCGAGGGATCCTCCGGCCGATTGATTCCGGCAAGATGGAATACGAAGTCTGCTTCCTTACAAAAGCGATCCAGTTCTGCCGGGTCCGAGCCAAGGTCGTAAGGAAAAATATCATATAGTGGCTGAACTTTGTTCCGGTTCTCTAATTCTGCAATCAAGTTTTTACCGATAAAACCATTCGCTCCTGTGATAAGGATCTTCATTTTGCAGACCAGCTTTCCACTTCTTTTCTGACATATTCCAAGGTCAGAAGCTTTTTCTTAACGCCTTCCAAATCAAGTCTTTCGGTATTGTCCGAGGTATATTCCCCACCACTCGAAAGTTCTTTGTCACCTTCACTAAAATACTTATCATAGTTCAGATCTCTTTTGTCTGCGGGAACCCGGTAAAAATTGCCGAGATCCTCGGCTACTGCACGCTCTTCTCTGGTCAAAAGAGTCTCAAACTGTTTTTCGCCGTGTCTCGTTCCAATCGTCTTGATTTCATTGCTGCTCCCCAGAAGTTCTTTGACCGCCTGCGCCAAATCGCCTATTGTCGATGCGGGAGCTTTCTGCACCATGATGTCTCCGGCCTTTGCGTTTTGGAAGGCAAAAAGAACAAGTTCAACCGCTTCTTCAAGGCTCATCAGAAATCTCGTCATATTGGGATCCGTGACCGTCAAGGGCTGTCCCGCTTTCACCTGTTCGATAAAAAGCGGAATAACAGAGCCTCTCGAAGCCATTACGTTGCCGTATCTCGTGCCGCAAATCAGAGTCCTGTCTGGATCCACCGTCTTTGATTTTGCGACCAGAACCTTTTCCATCATCGCTTTTGATATTCCCATTGCGTTGATCGGGTAGGCTGCCTTGTCGGTAGAAAGGCAGATCACTTTCCGCACGCCGCATTCGATCGCAGCCGTCAGGACATTATCCGTCCCGAGTACATTGGTCTTGACTGCTTCGAGTGGGAAAAACTCGCAGGAAGGGACCTGTTTGAGCGCCGCCGCGTGAAAAATAAAGTCCACTCCGTGCATCGCGTTTTTCACGCTGGCAATGTCTCTGACATCGCCGATATAAAATTTTATCTTGTCGTTTTTATATCGGCGGCGCATGTCGTCCTGCTTTTTCTCATCGCGCGAGAAGATCCGAATCTCTTTGATCTCGGTCTGCAGGAAACGATCGAGGACTGCGTGACCGAAGCTGCCTGTGCCACCTGTTATTAGTAGGGTTTTGGTTTTGAACATCTATAACTCCCTTCTCTCTTTACTGATATGTCGAACAAATCTAATTAAGCCACTTAACGAGCTCATAACACTCGGCATATTTTACGCCTATTCGCTGCCCTGCATTTTGCGCTTCATTTTTAAAAAACTCGATCCACTTATAACCCGTTCTTTCTAATTCAGATTTATGCTGTCTGATCAAATCCATTTTCAAGTCTAGATATTCAGTGACATCCACATAAAAATTTCCATTGAAAATCATCCCCGAGTGGTACCAATTGCTTCTGTACATGAGAATCCGTGGAACATGCCTGCAGGAGTGCAGGGAAGCTAAAGCCACTGCATGATGGTCATGATGGACATCCCCTACCCAATGCGTATAGACTTGCTTAATATTGTTTTTTTCAACAATGGATACAATTTCACAATTTAAAGTATCGTTAAATTCAACCTGTAATGTGTCGAAACTTCCCAAAATAAGGTTTACGCCCAGTTTATCCATAGACGCTTTTCCTTCCTCTAATGCAATCTCATTGCTTCGAATTACAACATTATTCGGATTGGTATAGCCTGAATTTGTTGCAACATATGCGAAAACAGTATCACCGGAAGCAATATGTTTTGCCAAAGCCCCTCCGCATCCCAGCTCAATATCGTCAAAATGTGCTCCTATCGCTAATACATTCATATATTACACCTCTCTGATAATTTTTCTTGATTCTTCGATTCCACAATTCAAGAGCAGATCAATAGAACTCAAATAGGGAACAAATTCACCATATTGTTGCGGGTATTCTGGATGAGCGAACTCCTGCCAAATCACTTGTATGCCCTTTTTATAGAACACATCTTCTTTCAGATAATCTTTTGCTCCGACGCCGGACAGGTATGTGTCGGCTTCTATTTCATGCAAAAGATCCGCTAAAAGCTCATTTTTTGAACCACTTGCCTTCAAAGCGCTTGCAAACACGGTTTCAACTTGAATCCCAAGCAATTCAAGAAGCATGTCTATTGATTTCATGTTGAAATCGACTAATTTCTCGCACTTATACTCCAAGAGCCGTTCAATATAGGGGAAAATTTGTTCGTAGTATGGAGCTTTCCTATAATTTTCTGTAATTGCATTCTTGATTTCCATTCGCCAATCGGTCTCACCAAGAAATACATCCTTAATAAGGGTTTGTTGATGGCACTTTGTAACTCCCACCGTAATCCATCGGGGTCCATTCTTTGTTTTGATTTTATCCCTCTTCGTCCAACTTCTGCTACCATTTACAAATTGTACGCTATCAAGAACTACAAATGTTTCTGCATCAAGTAACCGGTGAAAAAATCCCAACCAAGGCAGAAAGTCCGGCTGATGAATAACAGCAATTTTTCTCATTATTGTCCATCCTTTTCAAGAATATCAAAAATCCTCTTAACTCCGTCCGAATTTATTTTTGTCAAGCCATTGCGGCTCATGGTTTCCACATCCAGATTATTTCGTAAAACGGACCATTCTACATCCTTATAATAACCTGCAAAAATAGAACTGCCCAGTTCTTCCAGTTTTTTGGCGTATTCCATTTCATGTAATTCGTTAGCGATAACAACGCAAGGTAAACCGCAGGAATTCGCCTCAAAGGGTGTAATCCCTCCGCCGGTGATTGCCAGATCATATTCATGAAATTCACGAATCAAACTGGGCACAGCATCTTTGATGAGCAATTTCCCCTTTCCCAACATTTCCAAATCCTTTCGGTGTTTAAAATTGGGGCCACAGATCACCGTGATATCCTCATAAACATCCTGACAGGCCTTCACTGCCTCCAAGGTTACTCCGTACGTATCGCTTCCTCCCAAAGTAATCAATATTTTCCCGACTGAGTGACGTTGCCTTCTGTAGGTTTTTGTTTCCTGGTTCAGGACAAGATAAGAAGTTCCTTCCAAATAAGTACATCCCTCTTTCTTTTTATACCCATCGGGGCCAGCCATTCCAAAAATGTTATAATCACTGCTTCCCCCGCCCTTCCCCGTGTCATCGAAGGTTACAATTTTAACACCATTTTTCTTAACATTATGAACATGCCCTTCGGTGGTTTCCATTCGGTCATTGATCCAACAGGTTATTCCGTATTCTCTAATGAGGGGTGTTTCCCAGTCTCCACACGTTTCGCCAAAGTCAACAATGCGGTGAGGTATTCCCTTTTTAACGAGCAACTCCTGAGAAACAGTATCCCGATTCAAAATGAGAATATAACTTTTCCTTCTACGTTCCAATTCTTGTATCAAATTTAAACTTCTGTAAAAGTGCCCCATTCCTCTTTTATGTGAGGATTCAATACATATTCCATACATAGTGCAATCGCTCTTTCCGTGGAAACAAAATTCCCATTCTCCGCATCCGCAATAAAGCAGGCTTTTTGATAATCCAAAGGAGTATCTACTGTCAGACGAATCTCCGGTTTTCTTTTCCCTTGCGGTACCTCTAGCACTCCGACTTGATACTTTTCCATATTTTCCAACAAATATTCATCTACATGTTCAAAATGATGTGGCATATATGATCGACGGTACACATCTTCTAGAGCAGCAGCAGAAAAAATCTCCGCACCCACGCCAACTGGCAGCTCCGAAAAAGAGTACGTGAAGTCATTTTCTTTCCTAATGTGTACATCAATCAGGCAATCGATTTCCTCTGGATCTACAAAGGGATTGTCTGCAGTTAACCTGACAATGTGGGAAAAGCACATATCCCTAGCACAAAAATAATACCGCTCCAAAACATTTTCCTCAGACCCGCGATAACAACAAACCCCGTGTTCGCTACAAAAATCTTTAATTTTATCATCTAAGGGATTCTTCGAGGTTGCAATAACAAGCTGGATATCTGCGTTTACTTTTTCAAGCCGGTCCAAAATATACTGAAGCAGAGGTCTTCCTCCAATGGGTTTCAACACTTTCCCGGGCAATCGAGTGGACCCCATCCGAGCCTGCATTATCATTCCGATCATTGTAAATCCTGCCAAGAAAGCACTTCATCCACCTTCATGTCCCTTGCCACAGCCCTTCCCAAAATGTTTTTTGCATCTTTGGGTTGAATCCCGTACCCCGGCCTTTTAATGGCAATGTCTTCTTCCGAAAGTCTTTCTCCGCTTATCTTATCACGGGCAAGAACCAAACTTTTCCGATTGTTAATGCGGGTACCCGATTCTCCCGCGGCAGGCATTTTTATTCCGGATCCTCTCATCCGCTCAAACAAACGAACAGCATCTACAATCCGCTTCATTTCCAAAGGATCCGAAGAATGCATATGATCCGGTCCTTCTGCCTTTTTGTTCAGCGTAAAGTGCTTTTCTATCACCTTCGCTCCTAAAATCGCTGCAAAGATACAGGCGTCAGGCCCCATGGAATGATCCGAGTAACCGACTGCCATACTGGGGAACTCCCTTATCAGCGTCTGTATGGATAGCAAATTTATATCTTCGGGATGAGTCGGATAGGCGGTAACAGCATGAAGAATTATAATGTCAGAATTGCCTTCTTCGAGAATAGCAGCTACGGATTCTCGAACTTCCTGCAGAGTGCACATTCCGGTGGCCAATATCACCGGCTTTTTTTTCCGGGCTACATATCGCAAAAAGGGAAGGTTCACAGCGTCGTCGGAGCCAATTTTGTGTGCAGCCACTCCCAAGCGTTCCAACAATTCCACATCCTCCTGATGAGAAGGAGTCGAAAAGCAGTCCAAATTCTTTTCCGATGCGTACACAAAGATCTTTTCATGCAGGGCTTCACTCAATTCATATTCCTTAAAAAAATCATACTGGGATAAAACCCCTGTGTTTTCCATTTCAAACATTGCAGTACGGCTTGAAATAGTATCTGCCCTGTATGTTTGTAGTTTAACAGCGTCCGCCCCCGCTTCAGCGGCAGCGTCGATTAACAATTTACCTTCTTCAAAAGTTTTGAAATTGCCACCAATTTCGGCAATAATATAGCATCTATTGTTTCTGTAATTTTTTAACATTTTATTCTCCTTTGACTATTTCCCAATTTCCTGACTCCTCTTTACATAATTCTTGATTCTGTATTCCTCACCATTTAAGCAAAAGGTCTCAAAATCTTCCGTTTTTCTCGGCAAGTAGCATCTTTTACATACCTCATATGTTAAAAAGCCGTCATGTTCTTTGTGCTTTTCCCGAACCGCAGCGAGAATAGCCCCATGCCAAACAGAATAAACGGTTTCTAAATTGATGTCTCCCAGCACAATAAAATTTTCTTCATCATTAGAACACATCATAGCCTTTCCATCTGCACCTATGGTCATTCTCTGATAAAGCTGTGGGCAAGAAAAGCCCTCTTCATACTCAAGTTCATCATCATTTCCAAGATAATCAATCAACGGGTTAAAGGCAATCAAATCCGTACAATCTCTAAAAAGGTTATAGTATTCTTCGGGATTGTTTTTAATGGCCGGCCAAACTGACTGAATTTTAATTACGGGTTTTTTCTTACTTCTTTGATCCTTTTTATATTTTATCATTCTAAGAGCATTTAAAGTGTCTTCAAATTTCAGTGGAAATCTTATTTTTTCATAGGTTTCATAGGTTCCATCCACGGAAACCGTAATCCAATCCACACCAAGGTCAATAAGCCTTTCAATGTTTTCTTTATTCAGCGTGCTCCCGTTGGTTAAAAAAGAAATTTCCTTGATTCCTTTCTCCTTTGAATAGCGAATGCATTCAAAAAAATCCGGATGCAGGGTGGGCTCGCCACGAAGGCTTAACCTTATAGCGTTTACATTACCTGCAATTTCATCAATGATTTTTTTAAACAGCTCTGTTTCCATCAGCGTAGCATTTACCTTGTTTTTGAATTCATCGGTAATGGTGTAGCACATCGGACAGTTTAAATTGCACAGTGATGATAATTCAATGTTTACAAGGCGTGGATATGCTGAAAGCATCTGGTTTTTCGCTTAATTGATCCA
>CAZKCB010000004.1:10412-21347 GCA_964550965.1 uncultured Oscillospiraceae bacterium | reverse complement strand
TTCCATTCAAGGTGCCTTCATGACTGTAATACCCGTCAATATCAATCACTCCATTATTTGTGATAGTTGCTCCGCTCTTATTATCGAGCTTTGCTCCGTCACTTGTAATAGTGATCGTGCCACTGTTCGTCAGATTGTTTTTATTGACGAGCTGCGCGGCGCGATCGATTAGGATCGCACCACCGGAAGCAATCGTGAATTGTGCTTCATTGCTTGTGAAAGGCATTCGATCGATTCATACTTGTCAAGAAATTCCTGAGGAAGCTTATTCCGCTCATACTCTTCCATAAAATCTTTTTTATCATCACTTATCATTCTCGTTCACCTCCAAGAAGCTTTAATCCCAGTTCGTGTAAAAGTGCCTGTGTTTCGATTATACTTCGTTTTCGGTTGATACAAAAAATCAAAACGGCATCCCTTTTGATCCGGGGATAAAGAAGGCTGTACTGGCCTATTTTTAAAAGTCTTTGGGTATCTTCCAAATCAAAGCCAAATCCAAACGCAAGCTGTATCACTTTATCCCTTGAGGGTGTTCGTGATCCCTTAAAGATTTGATGGCAGTAAGAGCTTTCAAGTACTGCCCGATTTGCGATCCGTTCCGGCAGTTCACCGATTTCAGTGCACTTTTCTGCAAGATAATTATGAAAAGGCGGGATCTTCATGTTGCTATTGTTATTTTCAATAAAACGCTCTATCGTCGTTTCTTTCAGAAGCTTGCTCATCAAATTACTGGTCGAATTTTTGTTTCCAGTGGTTTTGGTCTCCATCGCCTTAGCCCCCCTATAAGACTTCACCGTTATCACTTTCATCCTGAGATTTTTTCTATTGTATCACGCAAAGTATAATAATTCAAATTATGGGCGGAATGTCCTATTCCCGGTTCTTTTATTTGCACAAAAAGAGTGGGGGCAATTCGCCCCCACTCTTACCTTGTATCAACAGCAAACGATCCCCGGCATCAATACTTGTCGAATTCTCGAGCCTCAAGTATTATGGCATGTTTTTTGGGTGCCAGGAACGGAACTTGCTCCTTGATTGCCGATCCCTTAAGAAGTTTGGCAGTGCCTGTTCCAATCTGATTTCGAGTTTTACTCAGTTGGAATCTGCTCACTTGATGCTTCAAAAGCTCGGCCTGACTTGTAAGCTCTTCACTTGCCGCCGCACTTTCTTCGGCTGTGGCTGAGTTGTTCTGAACGACCTGGGATACCTGTTCGATTCCCATATTGATCTGTGCGATGCCGCTTGCCTGCTCGTTTGACGCAACAGCTATGTTTCCAACCAGATTTGCGACCTTCTCTACTCCTCCTACGATTTCATCAAGTGCCTCTGCGGTGTTTGTTGCGATTTTAGTCCCGGCTTGCACTTTGTTGAGAGAGCCTTCGATCAGATCTGTTGTTTCCTTTGCTGCGTTTGCACTCCGTGCAGCGAGATTCCTTACTTCTTCTGCAACGACTGCGAATCCTTTTCCATGCTGCCCGGCTCTTGCCGCCTCAACCGCTGCATTCAATGCAAGGATATTGGTCTGGAACGCGATGTCATCAATTACTTTAATGATTTTTGAAATGTTGACGGAAGACTCGCTGATATCTTTCATAGATGCAAGCATTTCCTTCATTTGGTTATTTCCCTTAACGGCATTGTCTTTTGCTACCGTCGCAAAATCATTTGCCTGGTTTGCATTACTCGCATTCTGCTTCGTTTGCGATGCAATCTCAGAAATCGAGGCCGTTAGCTCCTCAATTGAGCTTGCCTGTTCAGTTGCCCCCTGCGAAAGTGTTTGACTACCGTCGGACACCTGTTTTGATCCTGAAGCAACCTGTTCGGATGCCTCATTAATGTCTCCAAGCACTTCGTTGAGCGATGTAATAATAATGTTCAGTGCATTCTTGATAGAAACGAATTCGCCTCTATAATCCGCTGTGATAGACTGCTGAAGATTGCCGTCAGCCATTTCAGTCAGTACCGTTGAGATTTCTCCCACATAACTCGAGATCGTACTGATCGTGTCATTCAGTGCATTCTTGAGCGCTGCATGGTCACCTTTGTAATCTCCATTGACACTGATTGACAGATTCCCTTTCGCCATCTCCTGAAGGACTTCTCTTGCTTCATTGACTGGTCCGACTACGGCGTCAAGTGTTGCATTTACACCTTCAATGACACTTGCAAATTCTCCCTTAAACTTGCTGCTATCTCCTCTTGTTGCAAGCCTCCCTTCTACGGCTGCCGACGAAAGCATTTCTGTTTCCTCGACTAGGCTTTTAACACTTTCTATCATCATGATCGTTGTTGGCATGAGTCTGTCATGTTCGCTTCTTTTGCCGACAGCATGCAACTCCGCAAGATCATGCAGGTCTCCTTCCGCTACATTGGAAAGAATGTTTATTGTATGATTGATGCGCTTAGCAACTATATTGATTGAATCCCCAATCTCTTTGTATATTCCGAGATACTGCCCTTCCACGCTTGCAGTGAAATCATTCTGCGCCATCCTTCCAAGAATTTTGTTTCCTTCGACCAAGCCGCCAAGCCCATCAATGCAATTGTTGATACTGTTTTTTATCTCATTGAAATCCCCATTGTAGTTATCGGTAATCTTCTCCGGAATCTCGCCCTTGCTAATTCTGGCCACATAGTCCGCCGCCATGTTGAGAGGCTCAATGACTGCATCAAGAGTATGATTGACACCAGTTACGATTTTAGCAAAATCTCCGCCGTGTTTGCTTGCATCGGCTCTTGTTTCAAGTCTTCCTTCAACGCCTGCTGCCGCTAACATCCCGGCATCTTCAACCAGAGCATTGACGGCGTCAATACAGGTATTCAGGTTATTTTTGATTTCGTTAAAGTCTCCATTGTAGTGATCCGTGATTTTCTCCGGGATATCGCCTTTGCTGATCCTGTCCACATATTCTGCCGCGACGTTCAACGGGTCGATTACCGCATCAAGAGTCTGATTGACTCCGTCTACTATTTCCTTGAAACCTCCACTGAATTTTGCTGCGTCTCCTCTTGTCTCAAGCCTCCCCTCAACGGCTGCTTTTGTGAGCATACTCGCCTCAGAGACCAGTCGCCGCAGCGTCAAAACAAGGGATTTCATTGAGATAACCAGAATATCTTTATCGGATCTCGGAACAACTTCCACTGACAGGTCACCGGCTGCGATCAATGCTCCTGCAGCAGCCTGGTTTCTTACGCTTTCCGCTATATCAGCAAAACCTCTTCCAATCAATCCAACTTCGTCATTTCGATTAAGATCTTTCTCATTGAATTCGATATCGGTATCGCCGAGAGCAATCAGCTGCGTCTTTTCGGCAATACTCCGAAGCGGCGCTGAAATAGACCTGCGAACGATCAAAGATGAAAGCAAAATCAAAAGAATACTGATGACCAAAATCGCTCCTCCCATAATTGGGATGCTCTGATTGATCTTTGCATTTACTTCTGCCATAGGGAGGTCGACACCGACAAGGCCAACTATGTCGCCTGCCGAATTATGGATCGGCGCAAATCCCGATACAGAGACCCCGTATCCTTCACCATAATCCTTTGGCTGCGTATAACGCCCCACACCATCCTTGAGCACCAATGCGGTCTCTGCTGAAAAAATATTTTTTGGATCAGTATATCCCAAAAAGCCCCAGGCTTTTTTATCTTCACCCTTTAAATAGCCCGAAACAATGTATTTATACTTATCTCCATCGTCTACAAATGAATAAACGTAACCAGCTTTGTTCCGTTCTTTAATTTCTCCCATTATGGTTCTTGTCTGGCTGTAGTATGGATCCTCGACACCGGTCTCGTTGTACCTGGCAAACTTATCTCCATTAATTCCTGCTGCAATCGCTTCTGCAGTAAAGAGCGCTTTTTGTCCGGACATTTCGATTGCGTTATCGCGGTAGGTAGAGTAACTGATTATGCCTACAGTAATCGTACTGATGAGAATGGTCACCAACAAGATCAGTGACACTTTCCCTCCGATCGATCCATTTCTCTTGAACGTTTTTTTCATTTTCAGATCTCCTTTTTTGACTCCAATATCAGCTATACTATGCTTGGTCTTTTGTGTTTTTATAGATCAATATTTTGTTCCACCTTTAAATGTTTGCTATTAGGGTGGATTCGTCAGCTGTCATTATTTTTTCGCAGTCTAATAATAGGGTGACCCCATTGTTCACTTTACCAATGCCTTTGATGTATCTGTTTTCTATTCCCGTCCGGTTGTCCGGTGGTGGTGCGATGTCTCCCTCCAAAATAGCTCGAACTTCGGTAACCTGGTCTACGATGAGTCCGGCCAATATGTCATTGATGTTGATGACAATAATACACGTTCGGTCATTATACATTGCTTCTTCTTTATGGAATTTCAATCTGACATCAATGAGCGGGATGATTTTCCCTCTCAGATTGATGATCCCTTTGATGTAAGCCGGCACCTCGGGAACTTCTGTGATTTCCTGCATGCCAATGATTTCGGTCACATAACTGATTTCAATACCGAATATTTCATTGCCAAGCTGAAAAGTAAGGAATCTGCCACGTTGAGTATCCTCAACATCATTCATGCCGATTTCCTGTTGATCGTTCATTGCCTCATCTCCTTTGCTTATTGTGAAAACATTACAGCAGAATACAATATAAGCACTTATAATTGCCCGTTTTGAAAAAATGTGGTATTCTGTTTTTCGATGCCGGTTTTCTTAATTATTTAAGATTGAAATACCCAGTCAATTATAGAGAGTGTCTATTTGTTCTTCGAATTATGCTCCGCACCACAAAAGCTGCTTCGAATCGCTGTCTATTTATTATTCGGCTGGTATAAAAATTAATGAACTAACATTCACAATATTCTGTAAACTTTTTTACATTTTTCTTAATTTGTAAGCTCAGGAGGTTAGTTATGCAAGCACGTTTAAGCATCCAAACATTATTGTCAGAGGCTATGAAAGAACAGATGAAAAAGACGCCGCTTGAAAAAATCACAGTGCAGATGATATTGGACAGTTGCAATGTTAGCCGCCCAACCTTTTACAACTATTTTCGTGATAAATATGATTTGATCAATTGGATTTTCAAAACCAGTATAGAGCAGATCGCTAATTCCAGTTTACCCAAAACACCTTGGCCTATTTTGCTTGGCGCTATCCTTGACTATATGAAGAACGAACAGGCCTTCTATACCAACGCTTTAAACTATCAAGGTCAAAACTCATTTCGTGAATATTTTTACGAATATATATATGCTTCTTATTTTAAAGGAATTTCAAGAATGTTGAATTCCGAGGTTCTAAGCGAGGAAATGCTTTTTTCTATAGAATTCTACAGTTATGCTTCCACCGCAATGATCTGCCGATGGATTGAAAGCAATATGCCTGAAGATCCTTACCAATTGGCTGAATTGATTGTTTATAACACGGAGTGTCAAACGCTCAATCAGTACCGACCAGAAGTAATATTATAATAACTTTATATTTTTTCAGTCATTTTATCTATTTTTTTCTTGTTGCGCTTCATTCTTTCACTGTGATAAAATTGTGAAACTACTATATTAATATTAATGTTTTGTAAAAAGAGGTGATCTCACAATGGAGTATCGCATTCGAAGGGCAAATCTTGAGGATCTTCCTTCTATTACTGAAATTTATAATCAGGGAATCGAAGATGGGATTGCAACCCTTGAAACAGATCTGCGTGATGAAGAAGAACGCAAGGCTTGGTTTCTTTCACGCGGTGATCGCCATGGTGTGCTTGTGATTTGCGACGAATCCGGAACGGTTTCGGGCTGGGCCTCTTTGAATGTGTTCAACATTCGTGTCTGTTATGACGGCGTTGCCGATGTTTCGATTTATATTCGCCGGGATCTGCGCGGCCAGGGCCTTGGCAAGAGACTCCTTGACGCTCTCTCAGAGGAAGCAAAAGCGCAGGGCTTCCATAAGCTGGTTCTTGCGGCTCTCAACGAAAATGCTGCCGGCAAAAAACTTTATCATTTTATCGGATTCCGCGAAGTGGGCGTATATTTGAAGCATGGGTTCCGCGGTGGAAAATGGCTCGATGTCGTGGTCATGGAAAAGTTCCTTTATTAAAAAAAGAAGCCGGAATTTATACAAAAGCAACAAAACAAAGGAGACAAATCAATGTCTCCTTTTTCTATGCCTTTTCCTTTAAGTCTATCGTCCGTATCTTTTGGTCATTTTAGAGATACTCCGAGCAAGCGGTTCCGTCAAAGCGCCCTGCTCGATCCGCCAGCGCCAGTTATTTCCTATCGTCCCGGGGCGATTCATTCTGGCCCATCCCGAAAGTTCAAGATAATCCTGCATCTGCGCAATGAAGAGGTTTGCAACCGAACTCATCCCTCCGCGCAGCATGCCCTTGTCCCAGCCTTCTTTTCTTGAAAGTCCAAGATATTCTTTGGCGGATCTCAGCTCCTCGGCAGTGGCTTCAAGCAGCCATCCCCAAAGCGTGCTGTTATCATGGGTCCCTGTATAAACGACGCAATTCCTTTCATAGGAGTGCGGCAAATATTCGCTATTGCCTCCCGGTTCAAAGGCAAACTGCATGACTTTCATTCCCGGAAATCCGGAGTCTTTCACGAGCTGTCTGACCTTTTCCGTCAAGAAACCCAAATCCTCAGCAATAAATTCAAGCTCCGGGAAACGTTGTTTTACAGAGCTTATAAAATCCATGCCGGGTCCAGGCATCCAGGTTCCCTCGATTGCAGTCATTTCGCCATAAGGAACCCTCCAATAGCTTTCAAAACCTCGAAAATGATCAAAGCGGATCACATCGAAAAGTTTTGCCGTTCCTGCGATCCTTTCTAACCACCACTTATAGCCGTCGGTTTTCATCGCATCCCAATCATACAAAGGTGATCCCCATAGCTGCCCTTCTTTTGAAAAGGCATCCGGCGGAACTCCTGCTACAAATCGCGGGAAGCGTCTTTCGTCCAATTGAAAGTATTCGGGCGAGACCCAAGTCTCCACCGAATCAAGAGGCACGTAGATCGGCAGGTCTCCGATAAATCGAATTCCGTTTTTTCCAGCATACTCTCGAAGATTTTCCCACTGGCGGAAAAATTCAAACTGCACAAACACATGATAATCAATATCCTCGCGAAGCATTTCCCGATATTTTGCAATCGCTTCCGGTGAACGCAAGCGGATCGCTTCATCCTCCCAATCCTGCCAGGCCCGCATTCCGAAGTGTGATTTTAAGGCCATATATAAAGCATAATCCTCGAGCCAAAGCGCATTTTCGCTGCGGAAAACCTCCGTATCATTTTTAAAAGCCGAAAACGCTTTACGAAGAAGTTTTTCCCTTCTACTATAAAGCGCTTGATAATCTACGTTTTTATGTTCGTTTCCAAAAGACGCAGACTTGATATCAGAAGAAGTAAGCAGACCCTCGTTTACCAAAAAATCAAGATCGATGAAATATGGATTTCCTGCAAACGAAGAAACGCATTGATATGGAGAATCTCCAAAGCCGGTCGGGCCGAGTGGAAGCATCTGCCAATAGCGTTGCTCTGCCTTTACCAAAAAATCAACAAAATCATATGCCGCCTTTCCCAGCGTCCCTATTCCATAGGGGGAAGGCAGTGCTGAAACGGGGAGCAGAATTCCGGCGCTTCGTTTCATCTCTTCTCCTTTTGATCGCTACTTTTCAATATTGAAAAAGCGTATCCCATTTTCACAGGTGATCCTTGCTGTTTCTTCATAGGAAATGCCTTTGATTTCGGCGACCTTACGCGCGGTATATTCAACATAAGGTGACTGATTCGCTTTGCCCCGGAACGGCTCCGGGGTAAGGTACGGTGCATCGGTTTCGATCAGGAGATGGCTGATCGGTATCGCTTCAACGACCTCGATCAGTTTTCTTGCATTTTTATAGGTGACCGGTCCTGCGATGGAAAACGTTGCACCAAGCTTCATGTATTGCTCCGCAAGTTCGCGGCTTCCCGAATAACAATGCAGTAAAAGCCTTGCATCAGGAAGTCCGTCAGACTGTCTCGGGAACCGGTCCGTCCGCGACTTCGAAAAAACGCCTTCTTCCTTCAAAATTCGCAGTACATCTTCATTGGCATCGCGATCATGGATCACAATAGGCATAGACAGTTCAAGTGCGAGTTTCAGTTGTTCCCGAAACCAATGCTGCTGAACGTCTCGCGGAGAATGATCCCTATAATAATCGAGACCGATCTCCCCGATTGCCTGCACTTTTGGTTTCTTTGCGAGGCTCTTGAACAGGATCATCGTTTCTTCATCCATCTTTTTAGTGTCATGCGGATGGCACCCAACTACGGCATAGCACCAGGGATATTTTTTCGCATGTTCGTAAGCCATGCAGGAACTTTCAAAATCAAAGCCAACATCCATGACATACGAAAGATCAGAGGTTTCGATCGCGCGGATCAGTTCAAGCCGTCCGGGCTCATCATAGCCTTCATTGTTGATATGTGTATGAGAATCAAAAAGCATAGCGGTACTCCTCATTAAAAAACAGGCGGGCAAGATTTCTCCTGCCCGCCGAAAAAACAGTTTTAGCTTACAGTCTCGCCATGAGGAGCTGCGGTCGTGACAAACTCAAAACGTCCCTCGTTGTCGGCAAAGAGCAGCATGCCTTTTGATTCGAGCCCCCGAAGCATTCTCGGTGCAAGGTTTGCGACAACCACGACCGTTTGGCCTATGACGTCCTCGGGCTTGTGGCAATCCGCGACACCGGAGATGATCTGCCTTACTTCATTTCCCATCTTGATCTGAAAGACCAATAATTTATCCGCCTTCGGATGCTTTTCGCAGGACAGGACTTCGCCGACTCTGAGATCCAATTTTGCGAAATCCTCGTACTGGATCAAGTCTTTGATCGGCGGATATTCGCGCTGCGGTTCTTCTTTCGGTCCCGCCATTGCTTCAAGCTCTGCAAGCTCTTTTTCAATATCCATTCTCGGGAAGATGCCATCACCCTTTTTTACGGTTTCGCCGTCCATCACATCAAACGCCGAGGCATCAGCCCATTCCGGGTCAGCGAACCACAAGCCAAGCTGCTTGCGAATCTTCCCCGACGTCGTGTGCATAAAGGGATAAATGAGTACCGAAACGATTCGAAGGGACTCAGCAAGGTTATGCAAAACGGTATTGAGTCTTTCCTTATCCGCTTCGTCTTTCGCAAGGATCCACGGAGAAGTTTCATCAATGTATTTATTTGTTCTACGGATCAAGGTCCATATTTCGTCGAGCGCAAGGCTGAAAGAGAATTTGTCCATATGGGCTTCGACTTTTGCCGCAGCAGCAAGAGCGAGTTCCTTGAGTTCGCTGTCCGGGCCGACTTCCGGTCCGGCCGGCGGTACGATCGCGCCATTGTATTTTTCGATCATCGAAACGGTACGGCTCACAAGATTTCCGAGGTCGTTTGCCAGATCGAAGTTCATACGGTTCAGCATGATCTCGTTTGTGTAAAGACCATCCTGACCGAAGGTATATTCACGAAGAAGGAAATACTTGAGCGCATCGACACCATAACGTTCGATCAGTTTTACGGGATCGACGATGTTTCCTCTGGATTTTGACATTTTGCCGCCTTCTAAAAGGATCCATCCGTGGCCTAAAACTTTCTTCGGGAGAGGAATGTCAAGTGACATCAGCATAGCCGGCCAGATGATCGAATGGAAACGAACGATTTCTTTTCCCACAAGATGAACGTCAGCAGGCCAGTATTTGTCATATTTTTCGGGTTCGTCCGGATAACCGAGCGCGGTGATGTAGTTCGAAAGCGCATCGAGCCAGACATAAATGACATGCTTTTCGTCAATGGGAACGGGAATTCCCCAATTGAAGGAGGAACGCGAGATGCAAAGATCCTCAAGACCCTGCTTCGCGAAATTGAGCATTTCATTTCTTCTGCTGTCCGGCTGCAGAAATTCAGGTGTGTTTTCAAAAAGTGCGATCAATTTGTCCTGATATTTCGAAAGCTTAAAGAAATAAGCTTCTTCCTTTGCTTTTTCGACCGGTCTTCCGCAATCCGGACATTTGCCGTCTGTGATCTGTGTTTCTGTCCAGAAAGCCTCACAGGGGGTGCAGTACCAGCCTTCGTATTCGCCTTTGTAAATATCCCCATTTTCGTACATCTTCTTGAAAATTTCCTGGACCCTCTTGATGTGTCTGGGTTCGGTGGTGCGGATAAAGTCATCGTAAGAGATTTCCATCGTCTTCCACAGTTCTTTGATTCCTTCGACGACATTATCGACATACGCCTGCGGAGTCGTGTTGTTTTCTTCGGCGATTTTTTGTATTTTTTGGCCATGCTCGTCTGTTCCGGTGAGAAACATAACGTCATAACCGGTCATTCGTTTGAAACGTGCCATCGCATCTGCCATAACGGTACAATAGGTATGCCCAATGTGCAAATTCGAACTTGGATAATAGATCGGTGTGGAAATATAGTATTTTTTGTTTTCCATATTGTTTTCTCCTCCTACAGTCAGCCAAATGAGAGCCGCTGCATCTTACATTATAATTGATAGATTTTATCATACCACAGTTTAGCGGAAATTCAAGCCCAGCGGACGTTTCCATTCTTTTACTTTTTATTGTTATTCTCTGTTTCTAAAAGGAATAATAAGGTATAAACTTAACTAAGCGTTTCTATTGGTTAAAAGGGAACGACTACGGTTAGGAAGGAGCTTTTGCATGAACAATCATTTGATCATCACGATCGGTCGTCAGTACGGAGCTGGCGGCATCGAAGTCGGAAGACGACTCTCCAAAAAACTTTCCATACCTTTTTACGACAAGGCACTTCTCACCAACGCTGCAAAAGAAAGCGGCATTGCGGAGGAATTCTTCCATACTTATGACGAAAAAATCATCGGAGCCTTATATTATTTCGGAGCAGCAGAATCCGATCCGGTAACACTGCCGCGAAGTCAGCAATTGTTTGCCGCGC
>CAZKCB010000004.1:3797-10402 GCA_964550965.1 uncultured Oscillospiraceae bacterium | reverse complement strand
TCCTGCATTTTTATCGGCCGCTGTGCCGATTATATCATTTCGGATTTCCCAAATTGCATCAATGTCTTTTTGCTTGGAGATCCTGCCGTCCGCACCAAACGAATGGTGGAGATCTACGGGATCAAAGAATCCGAAGCTTCTCATCTGCTCGATGAAGTAGATAAACAGCGGAGCCGTTATTACGAATCGATCACGGGCAAAAAATGGAATGATGTTATGAATTACCATTTGGCGATCGACTCAGGTCGGATCGGAATGCCAAGAACAACCGATCTGATCCTCGACTACATAAAACCCTGATCATTTCTTTGTTCCAGCCTAAGAGAAAGGATACATGAGACAAAATGAATAACGGCAGAGTCGATCCTTAAAAAGAACCGGCCTGCCGCTATTTTGAGGTGTACCACAATGGAGTACGTCCTCCTTCCCTAACTTCCCCTAGCCTGGTCATCTGATATTTGCATATCCAGATATTACTATCATTGTCCAGGTAATTCGACTTTTCTTCCAGTCATCGAAAAAGTCCTTCGACCGATCCTTTGATTGTAAGATTTTATGCTCGGATCACTGTTTGCCACCTTGTTAGGCAGGTAACGCATTGGTCTTTGCTGTCGCTTTTCGGGGTACTCACTTACTGGGGTCTCCCTTTTCTTTGAGTGATTTTATACTATCATAGTATATTTCATTTGTCAATATAAAAATCAGAATATTTTACTTAATTTAATAAATTTTTTTATCAAGTTATCTGACAATTATATGGCTTTCTATTTCTCTGTAGAATCAATAAAGCAGTTCTTCCGGGTATTCGCTCTTGCATTCTTCTTCAAGCTTTTTCAACCGGTCTTTAAACGCTCTTTGCGGCTCCTCCGCCCCGAGTTCGATTTCTCTCAGTATTTCAAAAGCAAATGCTCCCGGACCATATTTTTCCCATTCTTCGCGCATCTTTATCTGCACACAGCTGTTTACTTTTTGTGAAAAATCAAAGCGGTTTCTTGCGGCTTCCAGATTGATATCCGCCTTGATAAAAATCTTTTTATTTTCCGTATTCTTTATCGCGTAGATTCCGCCGGTCGTTTTTTGCTGTTTGTAGTTCGCAATGATTTCTCTTTTTCGTTCTTTTTCCATATCAATATCCCAATTCTTTTAATAATCTCGACAATACAGCCATGCGTTCGCCGAGAAGCTCATCATCCTTTGCAAGCGCATCCCTAAACAAAACGATGTCCTCATCGACCTTTTCGTTAGAGGTACAAACCTCGAGCGTCATAGCGTCCCCCTGCAAACCGATCCTGTCGATCACAGGATTTTCTGTATCATACAATTTCGGAAAACGATAGGCTTCGCGGAAGTGCTGTTGTGTGCGGCATATAAAGATCGCAAGGTCTAAAATACGGTGTAGCGGCAGTTCTTCGGATTGACGTGACCATTTTTCTCCGGTATAACGCCAGACCTTCGCAGAAATATCGACTGTGCCCCGGTCATTCCATTGAGCCAGGCCCAGGGAAAGACCTTTTGCATCCGTATTATAGGCATATCTGCCGTCAATGTTTTCATAATCCTCTGCTGTGATTACAGGTTTGTGCTTCAGAGTAGTAGGTATTTTCATTTTTTCACCTTCTTTTTTTATTTAGTAATTTAGTAATTTACTAAATAAATTATCACATAGGAATTTCCGCTTGTCAACATAAAATAGGATTTGTAATGTAATTGTGATCACAAGAATAAATCAGGAAAAGTTAGTTTTTGAAATAAAACTTATTTTTGAAAATAACCACCAACACGAATAGCAGCGAGATCACATCTGCCGCAGGTACGGCGAGCCAAACTCCGAGTTCACCGAGAAAACGCGGCAAGATCTGGATGGTGAGAAGAAAGCAGCCTATATTGCGAAGCAGCGCAAGAAGTGTCGAAATCAGAGGTTTTCTGACGGCTTCAAGATAATAGATCACGATCATATTGAAGCTTTGCAGCACAAGGGCTGCATAATAAAGCCGTATGCCTTTGATCGTAAGAGAGGTAAGCTCTGGTTCTGTTGTAAACAATCCAACGAAAATTCCAGGAAACAGAAGGATGCATGCCGTAAGAAACGCCGCGACACCAACGGCCGCGGTTGCTGCGGTAAAAAAGGTCTTTCTCATGCGGTCATGCTGGGCGGCACCGAGATTGAAGCTCGCAAGAGGCTGCAGCGCTTCTCCGAAACCATAATTGCAAAGCATGACAAGTTCATTCATATAAAGGATGATCCCGATCGCGGCGATCCCAAGTTCCCCGAGATGCTCCAGGATGACCCAGTTGTAGACGATGATAAAAAAAGCCTGGCAAACCTGTGTCGCAAGAGCTGGACAACCCGTTTTGAAAATAGCCGCCACCTGAGAAAAGGCAAACGAGGTTTTTGCAAAGAAAAGCTTGCCTCTTTTTTTATAAAAGTAGTAAGAAAGATAGAAACAACTCACGACCTGAGCGATTCCCGTCGCAAGAGAAGCTCCGAATAATCCCATACCTAAAATGACAATAAACAAAGTATTCAAGCAAGCGTTCGTTCCCGCCCCAAGGATCAGTGAAAACATTACACGTCTTGGGGCTCCGTCATTTCGAACCATAGGTTCAAAGAAGAGCGTCAGGCAGAAAAACATGGAAAACGCGGAAAACGTTCTGAAATAAATACTTACGTTATCACGAAGCAACGGTGTCGCTCCGAGTGCAGTAACGATCGGTTCAGAAAAGATCTGCAGCAGCAGCGTAACCAAAAGAGAAACAATGACCACACCCATAAATCCCTGATTGAAAACCCGGTTGGCTCCTTTTTTATCATCTCTCCCAAATTCGATTCCTACCAGTGCAGCTCCACCATAGCCAAAGCACATCCCGATCGCAAGAAGGATCGGGAAAAGAGGCAGCACCAGATTGATCGAAGCAAGGCCCATGCTTCCGACAAATCTTCCGATAAAGATCCCATCCAGCATGATATTGATCGACATCGCAGAAAGTCCGGCGATGGAAAGCATCGAGTAATGCAAAAATACTTTCGGTATCGAATCTTTTTTTAAGTCGTAAATTTTTCTGGAAGGCATAGATCTCGCACCCATTCTTACTATATCAACGCAGCTAAACTTTAAGCAATACCAGTCTACCATAAGGCCTATGTTCCAGCAATACCGCTCAGGGCCCGCAGGTAAACCTTAAAATATATTCAGGTTGACAATCGAGCGAATTCATTTTAGAATGATACAACAATAGAGATATGAACTAAAAGAGGTGCATCCATGCTTACAACAAAAGAAAATATCCTTAGTGTTCTCGAAGAGCACAGAGGGAGCCCCCTTTCCGGAGCCACGATTGCAAAATCTCTCGACATTTCGAGAGCTGCTGTCTGGAAAGCGATCGAAGAACTTCGAAAAGAAGGGCATGCGATCGATGCGGCTACCAACAGAGGTTACTCTCTCGCAGAAAACAGCGATCTTCTTTCCGTCGATGGGATCCTTCTTCATCTGGAAGGTCTCCCGGTCACTCGCGAGCAGATCCACATCTATAAGAGTGTCGATTCGACCAATCAAGTTGCAAAAAAACTGGCAGTGGAAGGCGCGCCGCACGGCAGCATTTTCCTGTCAGAGGAACAAACATCGGGGAGAGGACGGCGTGGACGAAATTTTTTCTCTCCGAAAGGCAGCGGCTTATACATGAGCATCCTGATCAGACCTGAAGGCAGCGCTGCACAGGCTGTGCTGACGACAAGTGCCGCCGCGGTCGCCGTTTCACGCGCGCTTTCAAAGCTCTCCGGTATCGATGCAAAAATCAAATGGGTCAATGACATTTTTGTAAACGGGAAAAAGGTTTGTGGGATCTTGACCGAAGCTGTTTCAGATTTTGAATCCGGGTCAATCGAAGCCCTGATTCTCGGAATCGGAATCAATGTTTCCACTACCGAAGAAGCATTTCCTGAAGATGTTCGAACAGTGGCCGGCTCCATCGGAAACGATATGCGAAACAGCATTTCCCGCAATTTACTTGCAGCCTCGGTTCTCCGCGAAGTCTTTGCGATTGCAGAAAAACCTCGTGCAGAAGAATTCATGGAAGAATACCGTTCGCGCTGTTTTCTTCTTGGCCAGGATATCACCGTTCTTCCCGGCGGCGGTGAGAGCTACTCCGCGAAAGCGATCGATATCGATGAGCGAGGGGCTCTGATCGTCGAAACAGAAGATGGAACGAGGCAAATCCTGAACTCTGGAGAAGTATCTGTCCGCGCCACTAAATAGGACACTGCAAAAATCGTTTGTGCAATTATCAAATTTACATTTGATAATTTTTCAATATAAATACACGCTTTCTACCCAAAGACACTTCTTCGAGTGTCTTTGGAGATGCATCATCAACACTCAAAAAACGCCCTTTAGCGAAACGCTATGCGCGTTGCGATTAAAGGCTTCGAGGTCATATTTGCATCCAAGGAAAGACAAATTACCCGTTTTCGCAATAGCAATTATCAAATGAGGATTTGAAAAATGAAACAATCAACAACAAAAAAAATGATACTTTGCGCCTTCTTTGCGGCGCTAACCGTTGTAGGCACTATGATCACAATTCCCCTTCCTTTTTCACCAGTACCCATCAATCTTGCTCTTTTTGCTGTGTTTTGCTCGGGCATCCTTCTCGGTCCAAAGACCGGCGCACTCAGCATCATCGTTTATGTATGCCTCGGACTTGTCGGACTTCCGGTGTTTGCCAATTTCGCAGGAGGCCCGGGCGTCCTTGTAGGACCTACCGGGGGTTACATCATCGGTTATATCGCTGCCGCCTACCTCGCAGGTCGCTTGTCACAAGGAGCTTCCTGTTCGACTCCACGTATGGTCGTCGCTCTTTTGATCGCTCTTCTTGCCTGCTATACACTCGGTACGCTTTGGTTTTGTTTCATAACAAAAACAGGGCTCATATCGGCCCTGTTCCTCTGTGTTATTCCATTCCTTCCCGGAGATGCGATCAAGATCCTGGCAACTGTTCTTCTTGCAAAAAAGCTTCGTCCTCTGCTCGCCCGTTTTTAGCAGTTGTAAAAAGCAAAGGTTCCTTTCCCTCTTGCTTTCGCTTCATACATAGCCATATCGGCACAGCGATAAAGAGAGATGTAATCTTTGCCATCATACGGGTAGCGTGCGATGCCTACACTGAGTGTCGCTCCGCTCTGCTGCTCGACTCTTTCACACAAAGTTTTGACCTTGCTTTCCAAAAACAATTCGTCGGAAATCGATCGGACAAAGATCATAAATTCGTCTCCCCCGATCCTGCCGATGATGTCGCTGGAGCGAAAGAGTTCCTTCATCAAATTGGCCGTATTTACAAGGATACGATCCCCCTCGATATGTCCACGGTTGTCATTGATATCTTTAAAATCGTCAAAGTCTACGATAAGCAACGCATGTCTGCTGCCCGGATCCTGTTTCAAACAGTCTTCTGTCAGCAGCCGCGTTGCTTCTTTGTTATAAAGTCCGGTCCCACTGTCAAGCTTGGCTTTCGATTGGAGGTGTTCGATCACAGCGCGCTCTTTGTCGATATCTGTGATCCTTCCGATCGCTTTGACGGGATTTCCGTTTGGATCAAAAAACAAGAGTTCATCAATGCGGCACCAACTATATCTTCTGTTCTTAGCAAGCATTTTAAATTCACCGCTGATCAGGTTGCTCCCCCCGTAGATATCCTTATGCATTTTAAGAAATGCTTCCGCAGATTCGGGATGGATGTATCCTTTTTCGACGGCGCTTTCGGGGTAGTCTTTCAAAAGCGGCTCCGCCGCAATGTTTTCATTTCCATCCAAAAATACCATTTCGCGGTCTAAAATGTTCCATTCAATGACTACATTATTTGAAAGAGAAGAAGCCATACGAAAACGATGTTCGTTGATTTCCAATTCTCTGTTCCGTTCACGAAGCAATTCTTTGCTCTCTTTGCCTGCAAGCATGACAAAAGTGAGGATCAAAAGGAAGGCGATCAGAAGTCCTACACTGAGCCAAAATGACATCTTCCGAAGGCTGTCTGTCTGCTCATCGATCACCTTAGCTGGAACCGTGCAGAGGACATACCATTCGTTCACTCCAAGCGGCGCATAATAGGTATAGTAGGACTCACCCTTATCGTAATAGGGAAAAGATCCTTCTTTGCCGAGAGAAAAATCAGCGATCATAGGTTTTGTGTCTAATTTCTCTTTTTGCGCGCTTTTCGAAAAATAAAGGAATACGTTGTCCCCGAGGGAAAGTTCGCTTGTATTCTTGTTTCCGATAATCAAATCTCCGGTTCTCGTTGTGATATAAATTTCTCCAGCGCCCTCAAAAATAGGTGTCCGCGACATTCCTTTGAAGTCGTCTACCCTGATCGAGGCACAGATGACACCAACCACTTTTTCATTGCGAACGATAGGTACCGCGGCACAAAGGACCGGATTATGACTAACTCTTCCGATCAGCACATCAGACAGAGCGTCTTTTCCTGCCATTGCCTCCCTCACGTACGTTCTTTCCCCCACATAACGGCTCCATTTGTTTGATGTAAGAGTTCATCCCTTCTCGTCCGCAGCAAAAACCCCCTCCCACCCCTGCACACCCTCCGTCGCCGTCCCATCC
>CAZKCB010000004.1:0-3787 GCA_964550965.1 uncultured Oscillospiraceae bacterium | reverse complement strand
TCCTGCACATCGAGCATTCTTTGGCGAAGTTCTTCAGAATGCAAAAAATCAACATCCTTGGCCGCAAAGTAAGCCAGCGGTCTGAGGATGCTCCATTCGTCTTCTGCTTTTTGATTAAGGCTGTTATAAATTTGAGAAGTAGTATCGCGAAGGACACTCTTTGTTCGTTCTTCGATATTTTGGGTCAAGGCATTCAGATAGGCAAACGTGCTTAAAAAGGCGACAAGGAAAGCCACCGCCAATAAGAAATATTTTGAATAACGAAGGTTCCTTACGATTTCCGTCATTCTTCTCTGTGCCCCGCCCTTCCGATTATGAAGATGTTAACTATACATAAGTTGTATATTCATAAAGATTACCATATATTATTGTTTTTTTCAATAATCAAAGGGCGTATGCTCGCAGAAATCAACTGTTTTTATTTTGAAGCAAGGGTAATTTTATTGTGATTTCTGTGCCTTGTCCAAGCATACTTTTGATGTCGAGTGTTCCATCGTGATAAGCCGCAATGTGTTTTACGATCGAAAGGCCGAGACCGGTACCTCCCGTTTCCTTTGAATGGCTTTTATCGACGCGGTAAAAGCGTTCGAAAATACGTTCTGTATCCTCTTGCGAAATGCCGATCCCGGTATCCTGAACGGAAAGAAGTGCGTATTCTCGCTCAGGTCTGACTTTAACAACGACAGAGCCATTTTCCTTATTATACTTAATAGCATTCTCACAAAGATTATAAATCAATTCATCAAGAAGCCGCGGCACGCCGTTTATCTGTGTAGCTTCTCCTTCGATTTGAAGTGTGATGCCGTGTTTTTTTGCAAGAGGATCAAGCCTTGCCAAAACGGCTTCTGCACTTTGGAACAGATCCATCTGCTGTTTTGGCAGGGGCACATCGTTTTCGTCCAGTTCGGAAATTTTTATGATGTCATTGATCAGCGCGACCAATCGTGCCGCCTCTTCAAAGATCTTTCCTGCAAAAGAAGAGACGTCTTCGGGCCTCACAAGTCCGTCACGCAAAAGTTCGGCAAAGCCGGAAATCGCAGTAAGCGGCGTTTTCAGTTCATGGGAAACATTTGCCGAAAACTCGCGGCGCATTTTCTCTGCCTCGCGTTCCTTTGTCACATCCAAAAGCAACAAAACAGCGCCCCTGATGTGATCCCTCTCGAATACAGGATTTACATGAAGCTGAAAAAGTTTGCCGCCAAGCGACAATAATTCCTCTGCATTGACACCGCCAAGAGCAGTACCCACTGCTTTTTGAAGTCGGATATTGCGATTGAGATTAGAAATATGGCGGCCTTCCGTCGCAGATAGTTCACTGTGAAAGAGAGTTAAAGCACTCTGGTTTACAGAAAGCACCGCTCCCTGCCGATCGATGAGGATCAGACCTTCTTTCATATTATCCGTGATTTCCTTGAACTCCTGCTGCCTTTGACTCAATTCGGCAATCTGCTCTTCGATCCTTTGACGTTGCTGGTGGATGCGAAGAAGCAAGGGAGAAAGTTCGTCATAGCTGTCGTTTTCCATTGGGTTTTCAAGGTCCAGCGCATTGATGGGTTCGAGGAAACGCTTTGTTTGATAATTTGCAAGAAGAAGGGCCAGGCACAATACCAGAAAAACGATGCCGAGAAGGAAAGGGACGCTTTTCATCAAGGTCGCGAGGACATTGTCGGTAGTGCTTGAAAGCCGAAGGATCGTGCCATCCGATAATTTTTCAGCATAATAATAGGTTTGCCTGCCGATGGTATCAGACATCCTCACAGCCTCACCGACACCTGTTCTGACTGCTTCTTTGATTTCCGGGCGATCCTTATGATTATCAAGTTTGGAAAGTTCGATTTCGCTGTCGAAAAGTACGATCCCATCTGCTCCTACTAAGGTGATCCGGGAGTCTTCATGCTGTCCTTCTATCGCACGAAGATAATGGATCCCTTCATCTTCGAGGCCCGTTTTGATGTATGCAGCGCCGCTCGAAAGTTCACGATGGATATCTTCTGCCAATTGATTGTAAAAAACAAAAGAAACCATGCCCATAGATAAAAGCAAGGTCACAAGTACAAGCGCGCACATCTGCCGAAAAACCTTTTTTTTCATTTTTCTCCTCCGATGCGATAGCCTATCCCTCGGACTGTTTCGATCTGATTTCCGCAGGTTCCGAGTTTCTGACGCAGGTTTCCGATATGAACGTCTACCGTCCTTGTCTCGCCCTCAAAATCATAGCCCCAAATCGTTTTTAAAAGTTTTTCGCGGGACAAAACGATGCCTCTGTTTTCCAAAAGATATTGCAGCAATTCAAATTCTTTATAAGTCAGTTCTATTTCTTCGTTTTCGGCAAAGATCTGATGCCTCTCAAGGTCAAGAACGATTCCTCCGGCCGTAAGCTTATGCTCGGCTTCCTCGATTGCACCCGCTCTGCGAAGAACTGCCCTGACACGTGCAAGAAGTTCCATGACGCCAAAGGGTTTGACAACGTAATCGTCGGCACCGAGGTCAAGGCCCTGCACCTTGTCGTATTCTGCAGCTTTTGCCGTCAGCATCACGACCGGGATATCCTTTGTTTCTTTCCGGCTTTTTAGCTTGGAAAGCACAGCCATACCATCTTCGCCGGGAAGCATGATATCAAGCAGGACGAGATCCGGACTTTCTTTTTTCAATTCTGCATAAAAACTTTCGGCATCAGGAAAACCGCCAGCATCAAAGCCACCGGTCCTGAGAGCATAAACAACAAGGTCCCTGATATTCTTATCATCTTCGACGCAATAGATCATTTCGCTCTTTCTCCTGCTTTCACTATAATACGCGACCGGGCTTATGTTCGCCGGTAATTGAAAAAATGACCCATTCTGCGATGTTGACCGCATGATCACCGATTCGTTCAAAATACTTTGCAATCATAAGAAGATCGAGTGCCTGCCCGCCTGTTTCAGCGTTTCCATGGATCAGGGCGATCAGATCATTTTTGACCGTCAGGAACAGATCATCAACGATATCATCATCTTCAATGACCGATTCAGCCAAAACCAGATCTTTTCGGACAAAAGCATCGATGCTCTCCGAAACCATTTTGGTGGTGGCCTTTGCCATCTTGGGAATCGTCTCCAGCTTTTTCACATAAGGCCCCTCCGCAAGATAGATCGCTATTTCGGAAATGTCGGCCGCCTGGTCGCCGATCCGCTCCATGTCGGTAATCATTTTGAGAGCGGCAGAAATCAACCTTAGATCGCGAGCAACGGGTTGCTGCTGCAACAGCAATTTCAAACACAAACTTTCGATTTCTTTTTCTTTTTCATCAATTTCGCGATCCGCAAAGATGACTTTTTCTGCCTGTTCTTTATCCTGCCAGATCAAGGCCTTTACGGCCCTGTTGATCGAAGACTCGATCAATCCTCCCATAAGGATCAGTTCTGTATTCAATTCTTCCATCTGTGCTTCAAAACGGTTTCTCATCATCCAAACCTCCCTGTAATATAATCTTCTGTTCTCTTATCTTTCGGAATCGAAAACAGGGTCTCGGTATCTCCATACTCAACGATTTCTCCAAGAAGGAAAAATGCTGTGTTGTCCGATACACGGGCGGCCTGCTGCATATTATGAGTCACCATGATAATAGTATAATCTTTTTTCAATTCCAGAACAAGGTCTTCGATCTTAGCGGTCGAGATCGGATCGAGCGCGCTCGTCGGCTCATCCATCAACAGTATCTCCGGCTTTACCGCAAGAGCGCGCGCAATGCAGATCCGCTGCTGCTGTCCGCCTGAGAGACTCAGTGCGCTCTTCTTCAAACGATCTT
>CAZKCB010000003.1:0-22942 GCA_964550965.1 uncultured Oscillospiraceae bacterium | reverse complement strand
CCGGCTCAGGGAAGAGGTCCGCTTCAACAAAATACGGTGCCATCAGCTCAAGGGTGTGGTCAGTAAGTTCAGGCAGTCTATCTTTGGCGTTCTCGATACCGTAGATAGAAGGGAATGTACATTTTTGAAGAGCACAATCTTTGCTCGTCGCTTTCCCGATTTGCTCTGTCGTACCAAATACATCAAGCAGATCATCAGCAATTTGAAAGGCAAGGCAGATACATTCGGCATAGTCACTCAAATCTGTAAGCTTGCGGCTGTCTGCAGCGCCAAGATATGCACCGGCACGGATCGAAGCAGTCAGAAGTGCCGCAGTTTTGTTGAGATGGATATAATCCAAAAATTCTCTGGTACAGGACTTCCCCGTAGATTCGATGTCTGCGACCTGTCCTGCGATCATTCCGCGGCAACCTGAACCCTTTGCGATCTCATTGACTGCGCGGATGCGTTTACGCATTTCGATCGGATCGTCAAAATACAAGAGAATATCCTTCATCATCGCTTCAAAGGCTGAATTCAGAAGCCCATCGCCAGCTAAAATGGCCATCGCTTCACCGTAAACACAATGGTTGGTAGGCTTCCCTCTGCGGAGCTCGTCGTCATCCATCGCCGGCAGGTCATCATGGATCAGTGAGTAGGTATGGATATACTCGATCGCACAGGCATATGGCAAAGCAAGCTTTGCATCAATACCACAAAATTCACTGGCGCCGAGGAGCAATACCGGCCGGACTCTTTTTCCTCCTGCAGTCAGACTGTATTTCATCGCTTCATCCACAGTGCTGCTCTTGTCATCGATTTCAGGAAGAAAAGAAAGCAGATGTTCTTCGACCAAAGCCTTTAACCTATTGTATTCTGAGTTTTCCATAATAGTTCAGCTCCTTGCTGCGGTTTGGAATTCTTTTAACTCTTGTTTGGTTTTATCAAAAATTTCGACTTTTTTCTTTGCTTCGGAAAGCAAGGAAACACAACGGTTATAGTGCTGCATTCCCTCTTCGTAATGCTTTAAAGCATCTTCCAGGGTAGATTCCTCCCCTTTCAGAGCCGCTGCGGAACGTTCAAGCATCAAAAGAGCTTCTTCAAAGCTTATGTCTTCATTTTTCTGTTTCATCTTTGCCTCCTTTGACACGATCCACGTGACAATTTATTTTACCATCTTTAAAAATCACCGTCAAGGAATCGCCGGGTACAAAGCCGAGTGCACTGCTGGCCGGGCGGCCTTCCTGATCCAATATTATTCCATATCCCTTTTTCATGATTTCAATAGGGTTTCCGGCAATCAATTCGGTTTTTGCTTTCTCCATTTTGGCCTCTGCCAATGCTAGTAGCCGTTTGCTTTCGTGATCGATCTCAAGAAGCAGTTTTTCAGCCAATAATGCATTCCAGCGAAGTCTGTCAAGGATCTGCGTTTTTAAGGCGCCCATATCATAACGCCGGGTTCTTTCCTCTGCCTTGCGCAAAGAATCGTCTATCCCGGTTTTAAGAACCTCATAAGCATCAAGAACACCGGAAAGCAGCGCTTCTTTGTCGGAAGCGGCAATATCTGCGGCATCGGTAGGTGTTGCTGCTCTTTTATCGGCGACATAATCAGCAATTGTGACATCGCTTTCATGTCCCACGGCCGAGATCACGGGAATTTCAGAAAGAAAGATGCTTCGTGCGACGACTTCTTCGTTGAAAGCCCATAATTCTTCCATCGACCCGCCGCCGCGCCCGACAATGAGGGTATCTGTCTCCGGAAATAAACGGTTTACTTCGGAAATCGAACGCGCAATATCGAAAGCAGCCTCCGAGCCCTGAACAAGGCAAGGATAGATGATGATTTTGATCTGATCATTTTTTGCGGAGATGATCTTTACGATATCTCTGACTGCGGCTCCCGTATCTGATGTGATGACAGCGATCTGCTTTGGAAATAGAGGAATGGACTTTTTATAGCGTTCATCGAACAGGCCTTCTTTTTCGAGCTTGGCCCTTAGTTTCTCATAGGCCGCGGCCAAATTGCCCTGTCCTTCTACGATCACATCACGGACATTGAGCGAATAGGTCCCTCCGCGTTCGTACACGTAAATATATCCGGCGGCCGTAATCTCCATGCCCTCTTCAAGTTCGTAATGAAGGCTTTCAAATTGTTCTCGTGGTAGAAAGCAGCTGAGCTTGCTTGCTTCGTCCTTTAAAGTAAAATAGACATGTCCTGAGCTGTGGTGCTTAAGATTTGAGATTTCTCCGATCACAGAAACATTCCCGAGCAAGGGATCGGTCTGCAGTACTCTTTTTATAAAACTGTTGATCTGGGAAACGCGGATCGGTTTTATTGCCATAGCCTGTCCCCTCCAAGTAAAGCGATACCGACAGCATTGTCGGATGCTAAAGTTTCTTTTCCGAATACAAGATCGATCGAAGAATCAGCAAGCTGCTTCCTGATCGCGTTCCTTATGTAGGCGCTTGCAGAAACACCCCCACTAAATAAAACCTTATCTATTCCTGTTTCACTCGTTGCTTTTTGCGTCCAACGTGACAAACAGTTTGAAATTTCAATGAAAACAGCTGTGCAGAGCGCGGCGTTCTCTTGCGTTTTATTTTCAAGCAGACGAAGCGCCTGTGTTTCGATCCCTGAAAGGTTGACGGACAATGCATCAAAGGGAATCGGCTTTAAAAGACTCTTTTGCAGAGGGAAAGTGTTTGCCATTTGATCCATTTCCTTTCCTGCAGGAAAAGAAAGACCCATCGCAACTCCAAGACGATCGAGAACCTGACCAAAAGAAATATCCTTTGTTCCTCCAAGTTTTTCGATTTTTCCTTCTAAAAGGGATACCAAAAGGAGTTCACAGGTCCCTCCGGAAAGATGAAAGGCCAGTATGGTTTCGTCGGGTTTGATGTCACTGCAAAGAGATGCGGCAGCGATATGACCTTCCTGATGGGAAAAGGTAAAAAACGGAACAGATAGTCCCGCCGCAAGGGTACGTCCGAAGGAGAGTCCGGCCCGAAAGACCGGCATATAGGAGTCTGATATCGGCCTCGGTTTGTCCGAAACAGCTATGGCCGCAATGCTTCCGTCATTGTTATCGGCAAAGGCTTCTTCCAGTAGTCCCGGTAAGTTCTCCATATGTTGAAACAGGGCGTCGGACTGCCTAAGCCCTCTCTCGCCCTGCTTTACTTTTAATGCTATGCGTCTGTCGAAAACAATGTTCTTTTCCTTGTCAGTTATCGCCACTGAGGTGGTGTAATTGCTCGTATCAATCGACAGGATCAATTTGTTTTTCTTTTGCATTCTTTTCTTTCACGATCCTCCCAAGGATCCCGTTTACAAACTTGCCGGAATCATCGCCGCCATATTTTTTTGCCAGTTCCACGGCTTCATTGATAGATGCCGAATCAGGAATCGCTTCAAAATACATCAATTCTGTCACGGAAAGACGTAAAACGGCCAGGTCGACTTTCGCAATACGTTCGATCTTCCAATTTTCAACTGCGCCTGCAAGGATCTCATCGATTTCTTCCAAATGTTCGCTTACCGTTTTGTACATTTCAGAAAAATAGCCGCTCTCATCTGTCGGATTCGGTCCAAGGTCTCGTTGAAAGTATTCTTTTTGCAAACTTTTATCTAAATAATGAGAAAGAAAAAGATCTTTTCTTTCTTTTGAATAATCCTGATGCATTTCCATTTGATAAAGCATCAGCATAAAGCACTCTCGTGCTTCTTTTCTATGCATGTTCTCCTCCGATGATCAGCCTTGCTCTTCGTTGATAAACACACCGGTCACATGGATGTTTACAGCGAGAACCTTAATATCTACAATATGTTCAACTTCGTTTTTTACATTTTCCTGTATATCCCAAGCCACAGAAGGGATCTTAACACCATAATCAACAATGATCGACACATCGATCACGATCCCGTCTTCGTTCTGGTTGATTTTGATTCCTTTATAAGTGGAATCCTTGCCCAAAAGATTTTTGGCAAGATTATCGGTCAAGCCTCCGCTCAAAGCGTGTACACCACTGGTTTTGAGTGTTGCACGCAGAACACAGACAGCAATCACTTCATCAGCGATTTTTATGAGGCCGAGCTTTTCTTCTTCATTTGATGCCATATGATCCACCCTATTTCCCGATTTCTTCTTTGGTACTGCTTTCTTCCGGCAAAATCGTCAAACGAACGTTTTCGATCCGTCGGTCAAGAACTTCTTCGATCTTGAATTTATAATTTTTATAATCGATAGCCGGATAATCTTCAACATCTTCCTGTGGTATTTCACCAAGGATCTCAAGTAGAAAACCGCCAAGTGTTTCGCAGTTTTCAGAAGAAAGGTCGAGGTTGAGGGCTTCGTTTAAAGTATCAAGAGAAATCAGTCCTTCCAGCAGATATTCATTTTCTCCGATTTGCTGAAGTTCCTGATAGGCTTCATCATATTCATCCGAAATATCACCCATGATCTCTTCGATCAGATCTTCCATCGTTACGATTCCCGAAAATCCACCGTATTCATCGATCAGGATCGCAATGTGCTGCTTTGAGGCCTGCAGTTCACGGAACAGATTGTCGATATTCTTGCTATCCGGCACAAAATATGGCTTCCGCAGAATATCACGTATTTCAACGTTTTTAAACCCCTGATTTCTTGCTTTGATCAGATAGTCCTTGATGTTCAGTATTCCGATGATATTGTCGCTGTCATTTTCGTAGACAGGGATCCTCGAATATTTAAGTTCCATCAATTCATCTATATATTCTTCTTCCGGGTCATCAATGTCGATCGTAAAAACATCGGTACGCGGGGTCATGACCTCATAAGCCAGCTTATCATCAAAGGCAAAGATGCTGTTGATCATTTTCGCGCCTTCTTCTTTGAGAACACCGGTTTCCTGCCCAAATTCAAGCATCGACATGACCTCATCTTCAGAGAATTGGTCTCCTGAAGAACTCATTTTTTGACCAGTAAGCTTCAAGAGGATCGTAACTGAAACAGAAAGCAGCCATACAAAGGGGGCGGCGATTCTGGACATCAGCATGATCGGTTTTACCGAAGCCATCGCAATTTTTTCAGAATGCTGCAAAGCCATCCTTTTGGGATAAAGTTCACCTAAAACCAGAGTCACATAAGAAAGTATCATCGTCACAAAAACAACGCCGAGTTGTGTGCCCCAGGGTATGCCGTGCTTTCCGAGAAAGACACCGATATCTCCTGCCATGGTTGTTGCAGCCGAAGCACTTGCTAAAAATCCTGCAAGCGTGATCACGACCTGGATCGTAGACAAGAAACGATTAGGCTCTTCCAAAAGCTTCTGAAGCAGTTTCGCCTTCTCGTTTTCAGCCTGAACCAAAACTCTTATTTTATTTTTGTTGACGGAAACGATCGCCATCTCTGCTGCGGAAAAGAATGCATTGATCAGTATCAGTACAGCGAGAAAAAGCAATTGTAATGCAATTATTGTACTGGGATCAGGGCTGGGGTCCATATTTTCCTCCTTGGTGTCCGTGAAACAAATTTTTACGGGAAAAACACTATATGATCCATAAAAATTTGCGCATACAAAGCCTTTGATCTCCGTATGCATTTCTGTTTAATAATAAATTATACCATTATTTTTGCTTTCGTACCATATAATTTTCCTTGACAGGGTTTTTCATCCGCATCCTTATCCGTTGCTGTGCGTGTGGCGCAGAAGGGATCGCATTTCCATACTGATCCCAAAGGCAATCGACCGTCTGGGTGAAAAAAGCAGCGTCAGGACCAAAAACTTCAATGGTATCGCCGAGATCGATCCGATTTCGCTGTTCGATCATCGCCATTTGGGTCGATGGGTCATATTCTTTTACAAGCCCAACAAAAGAATATTCTCTGATGTACTGGCTGGTTTCATAATTCTGTGAGTCTTCATTTGGTTTTCCATAATAAAAACCAGTCGAAAAAATCCTGTGGCTGACTTTTTCAAGCTCCTCCATCCATTCTTTTTGAAATGTATATGCCTCCGGGTCCGCATAATACGCATCGATCGCTTTCCGGTATGCAGCAACTACCGTTGCCGTGTAAAAGATGCTTTTGGTACGCCCTTCTATCTTAAAAGATCCGATCCCTGATGCGATCAAATCCGGAATATGCTCGATCATGCAAAGATCCTTTGAGTTAAAGATATAGCTCCCTCTTTCATCCTCGATAATAGGGAGGTACTCGCCGGGACGTTGTTCTTCGACAAGGCTGTATTTCCAGCGGCAAGGATGCGCACATTCTCCGCGATTGGCATCTCTTCCGGCCATAAAAGCAGAAAGCAGACAACGTCCCGAATAGGAAATGCACATCGCACCGTGTACGAAGGCTTCGATTTCCAGTTCTTTCGGGGTGTTTTCGCGAAGCTCTTTGATCTCGGCAAAGGACAATTCTCTCGCCAAAACGATCCGTTTTACGCCTTGTTCATACCAGAAAGAAGCGGAACTGTAGTTCGTCGTGTTGGCCTGTGTACTCAGATGGATCACAGCGTCTTTTCGTTTTTTTCGAAGCAGCGATAAGATACCCTGATCGGAAACAATAAAGGTTTCAAATGCGATCCACTGGATGTCGTTCAAAAATGGGTCAAGCTCTTGAAAGTCATCGTTGTGTTCAAAAATATTCAGTGCGAGGTATATCTTCTTTCCTCTGTCATGAACAAACTCCACTGCATCCGCAAGCTGTTCCGGCGAAAAATTCTTTGATCCGGCACGAAGCCCGAACATCTCTGCTCCGCAGTAGACTGCATCAGCGCCATATTCGATTGCCATTTTTAATTTTTCAAAATCGCCCGCCGGTGCGAGCAGTTCTACCTTTTTCATTTGATTTCTCCGTTTATAAAAGCACTCTGACGGCTACTCCGTCTCCAACAGGAAGTACGCTTGTCTGTACACCGCTTGTTGTTGTGATCTCGTCCAAATAAGAACGCATCCGGTTTACGATCGTTTTGTTTCTTCGAACGTCCAGATACTCGTCAGCCGCCGTCATTCCTTTAAATAAAATATTGTCGGAAACGATGACTGCACCCTTCTCACAAAGCTTGAGGCAAAGGTTCCAGACTTCAAGATAGTGCCCTTTTGCTCCGTCGAGAAAAACAAAATCATACAAGGGTCCTTCTCCTGCTTCCTTTTTCTTTACAAGCTCCGAAAGGACATCCAGTGCGTCACCGCCGAGAATCGCTATCTTTTCAGACATTCCCGCTTTTTCGATATTTGCACTTGCTTCTTTTTGCATCCGTTCCTGTAGTTCTATGGTTGTAATGGAGACATCTTCTGTAGAAAAAGCAAAGCACAGCGCGGAATAACCCACCGCTGTGCCGATTTCCAGAATCGTTTTTGGATTTTTCATCTTGAGTAAGGTCAGCAAGAGCGTTTCCGTTTCACGAAGTATGATCGGTATCAGCTGCGCTTCGGCAGAAGCTCTTAGTTCCTCTAAAATCGGACAAAGCGGTCGATATAAGCCGTTGATGTATTCGGTTACTTTTGCGTCGGTTATGAGCATTTTATTGTTTCCGCCGATCCTTTCCAATCACCCTTGATTTGTTTTACAAATCGGGCAAACGATTAGTCGATATATTTGGCCTTGTTCTTCAAGTGCTCAGAGTAGGTTTTTGAAAACACATGAGAGCCGTCACCCTTGGCAAGAAAATACAGGTAATCTGAGTCCGTGGGCCACAACGCTGCTTTGATAGAAGCCTGACCCGGCGAACAGATCGGCCCGGGCGGAAGCCCCGCATTCAAATAGGTGTTGTATGGCGACTCGATCTTTGTGTCTGCAACACTGAGGACAGATTTTTGTTCACCCAATATATATTGTACCGTTGCACAGGACTGCAAAGGCATTCCTGCTTTCAGCCGATTATAAAATACGCCGGCGATCACAGGACGATCTTTTTCAACAACCGCTTCTCTTTCGATGATCGAGGCAAGAGTGATCACTTCATTGATATCCATATCGAGTTCTTTGGCTCTCGCGTAATACTCGTCAGTAAAAATGATATTGAACTGGGAGAGCATCTTGTCAATGATGTCATGCTCGGATGCGCCCGTAAAAACCTCATACGTTTCAGGAAAAAGATATCCTTCCAGACGATTGTCTCCCTTCGGAGCATCTTCGAGGAAACGATAATCAAAATCACCGTTGCGAAGCTCATCCTGAAACGCGTCCGTATCGATCAGGGACTCTTCGGCCAATTTTGCTGTCGTTTTCCTGATATCATAGCCTTCCGGTATCGTGAATCTCGCTGTTGAGTCATTTCCGGCAACCAATGATTGCATTATTTCTTCCATCGACATCGACGGTGAAAAAACATATTCCCCTGCTTTGAATTTCCCATCATAGTTATCGATCTTCGCTTTCAATACAAAAACATCATCATCCCGGATCAATCCCGCTTCGAGCAGGATCCCCCCGATCCCTTCGGTGCTTGTTCCATTGGGAATGCTCACGGCGATCTGCTCAGAGCTTCCCGGAGAAATCGGCTTTGCAACCTGATCCAGATGATTAAAATACAAAAGTACACTAAGAATCAAAAGCAAGGCCACTGCCGCAAACGCTGCGGCTAAAAAGCGTTTTTTGCTTTTGATTCGCATTGATTTTTTCTTCCCCATAATCCCATCCCTTTTGTAGATTTCTACTCTGCGATTTGTAGATTTCTATTCTAAAAAACGGGGCATCGTCGGAATGCCCCGTATGCTTTCTTATTTTGCTCTGGACAAATATTCGCCTGTCCTTGTATCGATCTGAAGGATCTCTCCCACTTCGATAAAGAATGGCACCTGGACGATAGCACCTGTTTCTACTGTAGCAGCCTTTGTTGCATTGGTAGCAGTATCACCCTTGACTCCGGGTTCTGTCTCGATGACTTTCAGATTTACAAAGTTCGGTGCTTCCACAAGGAACGCGCTGCCTTTGTAAAACTTGATGCTGGCCATGTCGTTCTCGCGAATGTATTTCATTGCTTCTTCTACGACATCTGCCATCAAAGGGACTTGATCAAAGGTTTCCTGATCCATAAAGTAGTAAAGTTCTCCGTCAGAATACAGGTACTGCATCTGCTTGCTCTCGATATGAGCTTTTGGGAACTTATCATTCGGGTTGAACGCTTCTTCGCGTGTCGCTCCGGTCAGGATGTTCTTATACTTTGTTCTTACAAAGGCTGCGCCTTTACCTGGTTTTACATGCTGAAAATCCAGCACGACATGAGGCTCACCGTTGATTTGAAACGTGTTGCCTTTTCTAAATTCACTTGCATAAATCATTTGTTTATCCTCCGATATTATTGGACGATCATATCTCGATCAGTTCCTTCATAGATTTTGTCGTATTGATTATACCCGAAACAGTGACAATTGCCAAGTCTTCTATCCGAACTCCAAACTTTTTTGGTAAATAAATACCCGGTTCGATACTCACAACCATGCCCTCTTTCAGTATTTCTTTGCTGGAAGGGCTCAAAGTCGGGGTTTCGTGGATCTCAAGACCAACACCATGACCGGTCCCATGTCCAAAATACTCTGCATAGCCTGCCTGGGAAATCACATCTCTCACGATCTTGTCTGCATCAAAGCATGACAGACCCGCTTTTACAGCATTGCAGCCCGCAGTCTGTGCCGCAAGCACGATCGAATAGATTTCCTTTTGTTCTTCCGATGCCTTCCCGAGTGCCACAGTTCTTGTCATATCAGAACAATATCCGTCGACCACACAGCCAAAATCGAGAGTGACAAAATCACCTTTTTCCAAACATTTGTCTGTTGGTTCTCCATGCGGTAGCGAACTTCTTTTCCCTGATGCACAGATCGTATCGAATGAAAGACGTTCCGCTCCGTTTTTTCGCAGAAAAAGTTCGATTTCAAGTGCCGCCGCCCGTTCGGTCATGCCCGCGCGCAAAACGCCAAGCATATGCGAAAAGCAAAGATCGCCCAAAGCTTCGGCTTTTTTGATCGAAACAAGCTCTTGTTCGTCTTTTACAGCGCGAAGACCTTCGATCAGTCCGTCCCCCCGAAGAAGCCTCTCCTTTTGCTCGTCAAAGCATTGTAAGAGCTCTTTGTAAAACGAGACCGTCGAAAATTCTTCTTCAAAACCGAGACGATCCAGGTTCAGATTTTTCAATACGGTAAATAAGCTCTTTTCCTTGGTCGTCAAAACAGTCTCGTAAAGCGGCGACAGCTCTTCTGCGGCTTCGATATATCGTGAATCCGTCAAAAGATAATTTTTATCCTCGATGAAAATCAAGGTACAATTACTCGACCGAAATCCAGAAAGATAGACACTGTTTTCTGCCTTTTGAACCAGCAGCGCAGGTATCTCCTTTTCCTTCATCTCAAGCTTAAGTCTTTCGATCCGCTTTTTATAATCAGCCGCCAATCTTTATCACTTCTCCCAAAATCGCATAAACATCCGAGACGATCCTAGTAAACGCAAATTCTGCCTGAAGATACTCTGCGGCCAAAGGATCTTTTGCAAGAATTTGATATAAATTTTGTGTATGCTCTGCCATTTCCGCAGTCACATCGCCGCCCATGACCTGCTGCGCCTGAAGCTGGAACTGCCTTTGCTGAAAATCATTCAGCATGGCAGAAAGCTCAGCGTTCTCGGAAACTCTATCTTTGATTTTCATATAAGTTACATATTCTTCGGATTCTTTGAGTGCTCTGGCAAGAGCATGTGCTTCATCATATGCATTCATTTGTCTAAACCTCCATAAAAATTGGCAAGATGACCGGATTGCGCTTTGTACGCTGGTAGATAAAGTTTTGCAGATCGGTACGCACCGCATTTTTCATGGCACCCCAATCTGTTATGTTTTCCTGTTGACATTTCAAGAGCCGTTCGATTGCAACTTGCTTTGCTGCCTCTATGAGATCCTCGGATTCCCTGACATATACAAATCCTCTTGAAATGATGTCTGGACCCGAGCAAACTTCACCTGTAGCCTTATCGATTGCAGCGATCACAATGATAAGACCTGCTTCAGACAGAAGCTTTCGATCACGCAGAACGATGTTGCCGACATCTCCGATCCCGAGGCCATCGACCATGACCGGAGAACAGGCGATCGTTTCTTTTGTTTTTACGACCTGATTCTTTTTTATCGACAACGTTTCCCCGTTTGCAAGAATAAAAATCTTTTCCTTTGGCATTCCAAGGTTTTCTGCAATCTTACCATGCTCACGAAGATGGCGATACTCACCATGAACGGGCATAAAAAACTTTGGCTTGATCAGCATGTGAACAAGCTTGAGTTCCTCCGCACAGGCATGTCCGGTAACGTGGATATCGGCAATGTCCGAATAGATGACGTCAGCGCCTTTTTCAAAGAGCTTGTTCACTATATTCGAAACCGTTTTCTCGTTTCCGGGGATCGGCGAAGACGAAAAAATGACAACATCGCCTTTTTTGATTTGGACTGCCTTGTGCTCGTTTGCCGCCATACGGGAAAGAGCCGACATCGGTTCTCCCTGGCTGCCTGTGGTAATGATAACGAGCTCGCTGTCTTTGATATTTTTGATCTTATTGATATCAACAAGAACGTTTGCAGGTATCTTCAGATATCCGATCTCTGTTGCAAGGTTCACGACGTTTACCATGCTTCTTCCGGAAATTGCGACCTTCCGGTTGAACATGACTGCTGTATCGATGATCTTTTGCAGACGATGTACATTGGAAGCAAAGGTTGCTGTCAGTATTCTTGATGTGCTGCTGCGGAAAATGTTTTCCAGCGTCACTCCAACGGTTTTTTCCGAAGGAGTATAACCTTTTCGTTCTGCATTCGTGCTGTCTGCGAGCATAAGCAGAACACCTTTTGAACCGATGCTTGCCAGACGCTGCAGATCGATGGGCTCACCGTCAAGCGGCGTATAATCGATTTTAAAGTCCCCGGTATGGAAAATCACACCGGCCGGAGTCTCGATCGCAAAAGCAAGAGCATCCGCGATGGAATGTGTCATCCTGAGTGTCTCGACGTTGAACGCTCCGAGCTTTATCGTTTGCCCCGCATTGATCACGTTCATTTTAGCGGTTATACTATGCTCTTTGAGCTTGTTTTCAACAAGTCCGAGTGTGAGCCTTGTTCCGAATAGTGGAACGTCGAGCTCTTTGAGCAAATAAGGGATGGCTCCGATATGGTCTTCGTGTCCGTGCGTCAGGATGACCCCCCTTATTTTCTCGCTGTTTTTGACAAGATAACTAAAGTCGGGTATCACGATATCGATCCCGAACATCTCGTCATTAGGAAAAGCCAGGCCGCAATCGATCACAAGGATGTCATCCTTGTATTCCAGGACGGTGATGTTTTTTCCGATCTCACCTAATCCGCCCAAAGGAATCAGCTTGACAGCATGGTTTTCCTTTTTGTTTTCTGTTTGTTTCAAATGAATATTCCTTTCTTAATTTTATTTATTTCATTACGATATTTATCAGCTTGCCGGGAACCGGAATGACCTTTACGATCGTCTTTCCTTCCGTCAATGCTGCAACAACCTCATTTTTCATGGCCAATTCAAGGAACTCTTCTTTGGAGAGCCCGTTTGCCACGGTGATTTTGTCTTTGACCTTTCCGTTGATCTGAATAACGACTTCTACTTCGTCACGAACCAGAGCCTTTTCATCAACGGTCGGCCAGCTTTGGTGATATGCAGAGTCCTTATGACCGAGTCCCTGCCACATTTCTTCACAGAAATGCGGTGTAAACGGTGACAAGAGAAGCGTCAGGCAAGTGATTGCATACTTAAGAAGCGCAGTATTTTGCTGTTCTACTTCTTTATACCTGTACAATTCGTTTACAAGCACCATGATCGAAGAAATAGCAGTGTTGAAATTGAACCTTGTGCCAAGATCGTCGGTTACTTTTTTGATCGTGCTGTTTAAAACGAACGCAAGTTCTTTATCTTCCGCACTCTTTATTTCGTAAGTGTCCGGAGCATCCTTGATCTGATCGACAAGCTCCGAAACAAGACGGTAAACACGGTTCAGGAAACGATAGCTTCCCTCGACTCCGGCATCGGACCATTCGAGTTCTTTTTCCGGCGGAGAAGCAAAGAGAATAAACAGTCTGGCTGTATCGGCGCCGTACTGCTTGATGATTTCTTCGGGGCTGACTACATTTCCCTTGGACTTGGACATTTTGGTGCCGTCTTTGAGTACCATGCCCTGTGTCAAGAGGTTCGTAAACGGTTCGGAACTCGGGCAAAGTCCAAGATCGAACAAGAACTTATTGAAAAATCTCGCATAAAGCAAATGCAGGATCGCATGCTCAACGCCTCCGATGTATTGATCGACGGGCATCCAGTAATCTGCCTTATCCTTGTCCCACGGAGCTTTGTCGTTTTTCGCGTCTGTATAGCGCAGGAAATACCAGGACGAATCGAGGAACGTGTCCATTGTGTCCAGTTCTCTTTTCGCAGGGCCGCCGCAGGTCGGGCAGGTCGTATTTTGGAAGGTCTGGCTCGTTGTGAGCGGAGACTCTCCTTTTCCTGTAAATTCAACGTCTGTAGGCAGCAAAACAGGCAGATTTTCAAGCTTTTCCGCTACCCAGCCGCAGTGTTCGCAGTAAATCATCGGAATCGGTGTACCCCAGTAGCGCTGTCTGGAGATCAGCCAGTCACGAAGTCTGAAATTCGTGGTTTTAGTACCGATTTTCTTTTCTTCAAGGAAATCAATGAATTTTTCGATTGCAACCTTATTGTTCATTCCATTGAATTGTTCGGAATTGATCAGGTTGCCTTCTGCTTCGAATGCTTCTTTTAGATTATACAAGTCGATTTCCGGATTTCCGGGGTCTACGACAGGAATGATCGGAAGATCATACTTTACAGCAAACTCAAAGTCGCGCTGATCGTGAGCAGGAACAGCCATGATGGCGCCCGTGCCGTAATCCATCAGCACGTAGTTTGCAATGTAGATAGGAACTTCTTTTCCGTTCATTGGATTGATCGCATATCTACCGATAAACACACCGTCTTTTTCAAGAGTCGTTGAAGTTCTTTCAATGTCAGTCAGATACTGCAGGCGGTTCATGAAATCAGTCGTTGATTTTTCGTATTCCGTTCCTGCAACAAGCTCTTTTACATAAGGATGCTCTGCTGCAAGTACCATATAGGTAACACCGAAAAGAGTATCCGCCCTTGTTGTGACAATACGAAGGTTTTTGTCAAAGTCTTTGATCGCAAAATCGACCTCTGCTCCGGTGCTCTTTCCGATCCAGATCTTCTGCATGGTTTTGACCTTAGTCCGCCAGCCGTCGAGCTTGTCGAGGTCGCCTAAAAGTCTGTCTGCATAATCTGTGATCTTGAGATACCATTGTTCCAGGTCTTTTTTGCCGACTGTGGAGTGGCAACGTTCGCACTCTCCGTCAACGACCTGTTCGTTTGCGAGAACAGTCTGACAGGACGGGCACCAGTTGACCGGATTCTTCTTTTTATAAGCAAGACCTTTTTCAAAGAACTTGATAAAGATCCACTGCATCCATTTGTAATAATCCGGCTGACAGGTAGCGACCTCACGATCCCAATCATAGCTGATACCAAGAGTCTTAAGCTGCTCTCTCATCTCTGCGATGTTTTCGCGTGTCCAGATATCCGGAGCTGTGCCGTGTTTGATCGCTGCATTTTCTGCCGGAAGACCAAAAGAATCCCATCCCATCGGGTGAAGGACATTCTTCCCCTTCATCGTCAGATGTCTTGCGATGACATCACCGATCGAATAGTTCCGGACATGCCCCATATGGAGCTTTCCTGAAGGATACGGGAACATTTCCAAGAGATAATATTTTTCTTTGTCCGATTCCTCGGTCTTTTTGAACATTTTGGTCTGATCCCAATGATCCTGCCACTTTTTTTCGATTTCAGTAAAATTATATTGCTGCTCCATTTCCGTCTTTCCTCCGCACTGTTTATTCTATTTCAAGAAAAGTTCCGTCTCCCCAGATCTTTTCGAGATTGTATCTGCTTCGTTGCTCTATATCAAAAATATTTACGATAATATCACCAAAATCAACAAGTACCCAACCAGAATTCTTATCGCCTTCTGTATTTTTCGGTAAAATACCTTCGTCTACCAATTGATCTCCTACTTCGGAGGACAAAGTGCCGACCTGACGTTCTGATCCTCCCGATGCAATGACTAAATAATCAGCAAAGGCTGATTTTTCAGTGACATCGATCACGACCACATCCTTAGCTTTCTTTTCGATAAGGAATTTTGCCACCTTTAAGGCGAGCTCGCGGTTATTCATAAGTTCTCCTTTCTTCTTCCATTAATTGTTTTTTTGCACGCAATGTGTCACGATCCAATTCCATTCCACGGCTTTGAATATAGCTGATGGAACGGCACATTGCTTTGATGCAGGCTTTGTTTAAATTATCGTAGGCCAGTTTTCGCAGCTCATCGACACCGGGGTATCTTCTTCCCGGTTCGATCGCATCTGCGAGATAAACGACCTTTTCAAGAAGAGACATCCCGGCGCGTCCTGTCGTATGATAGGATACTGCGTTAAGTATATCTCTGTCTGTGATACCATAGTCTCTTTCCATTATGATCGCAGCGATCTTTCCATGCGCTAAGTTGCTGTTGCCGATGTAGCAAGGATCAAGATCAAACTCACGAACCATATCATCGAGAAGTTCGATCGGCTTTCCTCTGTACATATCATGAAAGAGCGCCGAAAGCTCCGCTTTCTCCTGATCGGCACCGTAACGCTTTGCCAGATTGACCGCTTCCAGAGCGACCGCATAGGTATGGCGTTTCCTCTTCTCGGAAAGAGAGCGTTCCAGATACTCTTCGATTCTTTCTTTTGATGAGTGATTCATTGCATTACCATTTGAACATACTTCAAGCGTTCACCGAATAGATCCGATTTTCATGAATATATTCTTCTACTGCAAGAGGCAGAAGGTATTTGATGCTTCGCCCCTCTTCGATCCTTTGCTTGATATCCGTTGAAGAAATATCGATTTTAGGCATATGGATCTTTTTGATTTCCGTCCCATACAGCTTTGTGATCTTTTCCACCATATCGTCGCGGCTTTTGTCTTTATAGCGCGGGCGTGCCCCTACAACAAGTGAGAATTCTTTGAAGATGGATTCAGCAGCATACCACTGTTCCAAGCTTATAAAAGAATCTGTGCCGCAGATGAAGAAGATCTTTGTATCAGCACCAGCGAGGCTTTTGCAAGTCTTTAGCGTCTCATACGTGTAGGACGGACCTTCTTTTTTCAGTTCAATATCTGAAATAGTGAAAGCAGGGTTTTCTTTGATTGCATGACGAACCATCTCATACCGATGATGATCGGCAACAGGAGGTTTCGTCAGCTTAAACGGAGAGATCCTGGCCGGCATAAAGATAACCTGGTCCAGTCCGGCCCCATCTCTCGCTTGTTCGGCAAGCAGGAGATGCCCATAATGAATGGGATCAAAGCTCCCCCCGATAATGCCGATTGCTTTCATTTTTCTTCCTTGTCATATTCCACACGGATCCCAAGTTCTTCAAGCTGAGATGGATTTGGCGTGGACGGTGCATCTGAAAGCAGACAGCAGGCTGCCTGATTTTTCGGGAAAGCCATGACTTCGCGGATGCTCTTTTCACCGCAAAGCAGCATGATCAGGCGATCGAGGCCATAAGCAAGTCCGCCGTGCGGAGGTGTTCCGTAACGAAATGCTTCCAGAAGGAATCCAAATTTCCGGTTTGCTTCTTCATCGGAAAGTCCGATCACATCAAACATTTTCTTTTGGAGCGCTCTGTCATGGATACGAGTGCTTCCGCCGCCAAGCTCTACGCCGTTGAGAACGATATCATAAGCACGCGCTTTGACTTTTCCGGGATCTGTGTCGAGAAGCGGAACGTCCTCAAGCCTGGGTGAAGTGAACGGATGATGCATCGCACTGAAACGTTTCTCATCTTCATCATATTCAAGCAATGGGAAATCAACGACCCAAAGCAATTTATAATCGTCTTCTTTCAGCAGATCGAGTTTTCCTGCCAAATCTCTTCTGAGGAAACCTAAGCTGTCAAAGGCTACCTTGTCTGTTCCTGCAACGATGAGGATCAGATCATTGTCACCTGCATCCATAGCGTCTGCAAGGGCTTTGAGTCCTGCCTGATCATAAAATTTATTGAACGAAGAAGTCAATTCCGCACCCGTCCGGATCCAAGCCAGACCTTTTGCGCCAAAGACTTTGATCGAATCCTGCATCTTATCGACATCTTTTCTGCTGAAACGATCACTGTAGCCATTGATGTTGATCGCACGAACACAGCCGCCTGAAGCGACCGCATCTGCAAAGACAGGCATCGGACTGTCTTTTACGAGGGCACTGATGTTTTTGAGTTCAAAGCCGACACGAGTATCCGGTTTATCGCTTCCATAGCGTTCCATCGCTTCATCATAAGGAAGACGGAGGAGCGGAAGTGTGATCTGTACGCCCATGATCTCACGGAAAAGGCGTTCCAGGAATCTTTCCTGTACATCGATGATGATGTCTTCATCAACAAAGGACATCTCAAGGTCGATCTGGGTAAATTCCGGTTGGCGATCTGCACGGAGATCTTCGTCACGGAAGCATTTGGCAATTTGGAAATAGCGGTCTGCGCCCGACACCATCAGGATCTGTTTGAAGATCTGCGGGGACTGCGGAAGACCATAGAACTTTCCTCTTTGTGTCCTGCTCGGAACAAGATAGTCTCTTGCACCTTCCGGCGTTGTGTTTGCAAGGATAGGTGTTTCGATTTCTGTAAAACCTTCTCCTGCAAAATAATCTCTTGTAAGGTGTGTTACCTGATGGCGAAATGCCAGGTTTCTCTGCATCTTTGCTTTTCTGAGATCGAGGTAGCGATATTTCAGACGAAGATCATCGGAAACGTTGTCGTCATCTTTGATGTAGATCGGCGGTGTGTCTGCTTCAGAATAAATGGTAAGATCATCAACAAACACTTCGATTTCTCCGGTTTCCAGATCTTTGTTCTTGGATTGTCTCTCTTTTACGATTCCTTTTACGCCGACAACATATTCGCTTCTTAAACGATCTGCCTCAGCAAAAAGTGTTTCCGGAACATCCTCGTTAAATACTACTTGAACGATCCCGGCTTTATCTCTTAAATCGCAGAAAATGAGTCCTCCCAGGTTTCTGCGTTTTTGAACCCATCCATTAAGCACAACCTGCTCACCGACATGCTCCATTCTCAGGTCGCTGCACATATGGCTCCTTTTGTAGATTGCTTTCTCTGTCATAAAAGTATCCCCTTTCTCTTTCTTTCTATCATTTCTTCTATTTTTTCGATGTAAACCTCATAGTTGGAAACGTTGGGTATCCGCTCAAGGCGATTCTCTTTCGGGTACAGCATTTTAGTGATCCCCCCGGCTCCAAGCGCAATGACGGATTGATTTTCCTCCATTACCCGGATATTATAGAGACTTTCGTGCCCAGGCAACGAATAGCCTACGTTTTCAAAATTTCCAGTCATCTGTTTTTGACGGTATAAATAATAAGGCCGATATCCTGCGGCTTTCAGCAGCGCAGTTCCTGTTTCAAGCATTTTGCCGACATTCTGTCCTTGATGATAATTGTAATCTTCATCAACGGTTTTGAGTCTTGATGCACGCTTTACGGCCAATGTATGAACAGTTATATTTTCCGGTCTGAGTGAAAGGACGATTTCGATGCTTCTTTTGAAATCGTCAGGATCTTCACCAGGCAAGCCTGCGATCAGATCCATATTTATAGACGAAAAAGCATACTCTCTTGCCATATGAAATGCTTTTATGATCTCTTCCGGGCTATGCTTGCGTCCTATTTTTTCAAGAGTCTCAGCCTTCATGCTCTGCGGGTTGATGCTGATCCGCGTTGCTCCGCTTTCTTTGATCGCTGCAAGCTTTTCTTCAGTGATCGTATCCGGTCTTCCTGCTTCCACAGTGTATTCCCGGATCCTTGACAGCTCAAACGTTTTTCCTACAGTTGTCAGAAGACCTGCAAGGCTTTCTGCGTCAAGCGTTGTAGGCGTTCCTCCGCCAATATAAACAGATTCGATGTAATAAGTGCTTTTCCCGATGGCCTCACCTGTATATGAAATTTCTTTTTCAAGCGCTTTCAGGTACTGCTGCATCTGCTCGTTCGTTACTTGATAAGAAGGAAATGAACAATAGACACATCTTGTAGGGCAAAACGGGATCCCAATATATAATCCAACTGCGTTTTCACTTGGATCAAAGACGATTTCCTGCTGCGTTTTCCAAGTGGAAAGAAGCAAATCTGCTTTTTCTTTCTGCAAGCGATAATCATTTATCAAAAGCTGAAACGCCGCTTCTTCGGATCCCTCGCGACGGATCAATTCTCCGGTAAGCTTTACAGGCCTGACGCCCGTTAAGATGCCCCATTCCGGTCTTTTGCCCGTAAAACGGGAAAGTTCATCATAGAGATAGCGTTTTCCTTCGTTTTTTTCGGAAATCGTATCAGGAATACGGATCGGCAGATCGCCTGACTCCATCTCAGTATTGTTTTCCCAAGGGTCTTCCTCTAAGATCTCATATGCAGAGTGTGGAAGAAACATCCGCACGAGCTCGCGAAGCTCGTAGGGATTTTCCGCTTGATTGAACCAGATTTTATACAAAAGGATTGTACTCCTTTTCAGTAGCAATCGTCGTGTTCCCCATATGCCCCGGATAGACATCGGTTCTGTCAGGAAGCACAAAAAGTTTGCTGTGGATCGAATTTTTGATTGCTGCAAAGGAAGATCCCGGGAAATCGGTTCTTCCGACCGACTGCGCAAACAAAGTATCTCCGCTAAATAGTGAATTTTCGCTGTAAATGCACATGCCCCCAGGTGTATGCCCAGGCGTGAACAAGAACGTAAGTTCCATTTCTCCGATCTTCATGGTCTCATCATCTTTTACATAGATATCGGCTTCGAGGCTGATTGGAATACCGCAAGTCGCCTTGGAATAATTGAGCATCGGGTCGGAAAGAAGTTCTTTTTCCGCTTCGTGTGCCACAACCTTTATCTCCGGAAACTGTTCTCTGTATGCTTCGACACCGCCGATATGATCTCCGTGTCCATGCGTCAAAATGATATAGTCAAGAGATATTTTATTTCCCTTTACATAATCGATAAGTTTCGTATTGAGGCCGCCCGGATCGACAATATAAGCCTTTCTCGTCTTTTCATCCACTACGAGATAACAGTTTACGCCCAAAGGCCCACTTATATAATGATTGATCTGCATCGTTCTTCTCCTGTGTTTTCTTTTTTCTAAAATATCTTTCGGCTGTCGATGAGAAGTGTCACCGGGCCGTCATTTACAATATTGACCAGCATTTCTGCCTGAAATACGCCTTCTTCGACTCGAATCCCGCCTTCTTTGCAGCGATCTACAAAATCACGATATAAGTCATTTGCAAGCGCTGGTTGTGCTGCCTTGATAAAGCTTGGTCTTTTGCCTTTTCGGCAATCTCCAAGCAAAGTAAACTGTGATATCGCAAGGATCTCTCCGCCGACATCAGAAAGAGAAAGGTTCATTTTCCCCTCGTTGTCATCAAACACTCTGAGTCCGACGATTTTTTCCGCCAGATATTTTACATCATCTTTTGTATCGCCCTCTTCGACGCCGAGAAGGACAGTAAAGCCTTTTTTGATCGAACCGGTGACAACGCCGTCAACGCTTACACTCGATTCTAAAACTCTTTGCACTACAGCTCTCATTTTGTGTCTCCACTTCTGCCATTACATGTTTGAACGGTATACATCTGCAACGCCCTGCACATTTCGCAGCTGTCTCAAGACCTTGGCAAGCTCTCCTGTATTTGAAAGGGAAAGGGTCATCGTTATATTGGCAATGTTTTCTTTCCCGCTTTTGGCATTGACCCCTGCAATATGAACATCCATTTCCTCACAAATACGAGAAATATCTGAGAACAAACCTTTTCTGTCTTCTGCGAGGATATGAATATCGGCATTGTACGACAGATTTTGTTTTTGAACGTTCCAGTCAACGGTAATAAAGCGTTGCCGTTCTTCTTCGGGAAGGCTGAGCATGTTGATACAATCTTTACGATGAACAGAAATGCCGCGCCCTTTTGTGATAAAACCGACGATCTCATCACCGGGAACAGGATTGCAGCATTTTGCAAATCGAATCAAAAGATCGCTCATTCCTTCTACGGTAACACCGGTGTATCCTGAATCGTTGGGTTTCTTTTTGTCTTCGGTAAATATCTTTTCAGTTTTTTCTTTCTTCTTGAGTTCGAGCTGCTTTTCTTCGTGGTAAAATTCGATCAGCATCGTCACAAGCTTTGAAAGAAGAACTCCTCCGTAACTGATAGATGTATACAGTTCATCCGAAGACGCAAGATTCATATTCTTTGCAGCTTTGTTGATCCATTGATTTCGAATGATCTGCTGCGGTTCATAACCTTTTCGGCGGACATACTTGGAAAGCATGTCTTTTCCTTTTTCAACACTTTCGCCTTTGTTTTCTTTTTTCAGACATTGCCTGATCTTATTTCTCGCCGTGTTGCTCTTTACGATCTTCAGCCAGTCAATGCTTGGTCCTTTGCTGTTTGAAGAGGTTACGATATCGATGATCTGTCCGTTTTTCAGCGTATAATCGATCGGGACCATTTTCCCGTTGACCTTTGCTCCGATGCACTTTGCACCGATCGCAGAGTGGATCTTAAACGCAAAATCAAGAGGGGTGGATCCTGCCGGAAGCTCGATGACATCGCCTTTCGGGGTAAATACAAAAACCTGATTTGAAAAAAGATCGACCTTGAGTGTTTCCATAAACTCTTTTGGGTCGTTCAGTTCTTTTTGCCATTCAAGAGTCTGCCGCAGCCACGCAAGCTTTCCCTCTTCTTTTTCAAGGGATACGCCTTCTTTGTATTTCCAATGCGCCGCAATACCATATTCAGCGACCCTATGCATTTCAGCTGTTCGGATCTGGATCTCGAAGGGATCGCCATGATCACCAATGACGGTCGTATGCAGTGATTGATAGCGATTTGGCTTTGGCATCGCAATATAATCTTTGAATCGGCCGGGAATCGGCTTCCACATAGTATGAACAACACCGAGGACCGCATAGCAGTCTTTTACTGTTTCGACAATGATGCGGATCGCCATCAGGTCAAAGATCTCATCAAGCTGCTTGTTTTGATATTTCATCTTACGATAGATACTGTAAAAATGCTTGTTCCTGCCTGTGATCTCATAGGTGAAATCCAACCCGTCAAGGGACTCCCTGATCGCCTCGATGACAGACTCGATGCTTGCCTTGCGCTGATCTTTTTTCATCTTGACCTGACTCACAAGGCTGTAATAGGCATCCGGATCAAGTTGTTTGAGCGCAATGTCTTCGAGCTCAAATTTCATGGTGTAGATACCGAGACGACTCGCTAAAGGCGCATAGATCTCGAGAGTTTCTTTGCATTTTTCACGGATCTGATCCTCGTTCATATAGTTGATCGTACGAAGATTATGCAGTCTGTCCGCAAGCTTTATGATAAGAACACGAATATCTTTTGACATGGCAAGAAACATCTTGCGAAGGTTTTCAGCCTGTCTCTCTTCTTTGCTTTCAAAAACAATGGAGCCGAGTTTTGTTACCCCATCGACGAGAAGAGCCACCTCCGCTCCAAAATCTTTTTTCAGATCTTCCTGAGTATAGGGCGTGTCTTCGACTGCATCATGTAAAAGTCCTGCAATCAAAGTGTTCTCATCCATACCGAGTTCCGCAAGAATCTTAACCACGGCTAAGGGGTGAGAGATATACTCTTCACCCGATTTCCGTAGCTGCCCTTCGTGCATCTGCTCCGCTTTCAGATAAGCCTGTTCGAGCAAGGCCATGTCCAAATTCGGATTGATGAGAAGCACTTCGCTTAAAAATTGTTCCATGCGTTCGGTGTTTTCCATGCGTTCCTCTACTATTTGCCTAGATATTTTTTCTTGCTCTTGCTTGTGAGCATTG
>CAZKCB010000002.1:0-25176 GCA_964550965.1 uncultured Oscillospiraceae bacterium | reverse complement strand
CATGTCTGCGCTGATCTTTACTTGATTCGTTAAGTTTCATTTTAAACTGCCGTAGTACTATTGCTGAACAGTGTAGATCAAAAGTATTTCCAAAATGGATACGGAAATCAGGATCACGATTATAAAATTAGCCGCCAGTCTCCCTCTGATCCCTTTCATGGAAGCCTCCGGTCTGCTTCCGGCTGCCAGCGATAGCCGGAGCCCCAAACGGTTTTGATATGCTGCGGTTGAGATGGGTTATCTTCGATTTTTTCTCTGAGACGCCTGATATGGACATCTAAGGTTTTCGTATCCCCAAAATAATCCGTTCCCCAGACAGAGTCGAGCATCTCATCTCTTTTCAATGCTTTGCCCGGATTTTCCATAAACAGTTTCAATAAAGAATATTCCGTAGGCGTGAGTTCAACTTCCGTGCCGTCTTTCAGCAGTTTATTGGCCGCAATATCAAGATGCAGGTCACCGTAACTGTAGGCCGTTCTCTCGGTCTCAAAACGGTTTCTCCGTCTCAGCATCGCTTTGATTCTGGCAATCAGTTCAAAGGGATTGAAGGGCTTCACCATATAATCATCCGCCCCGAGTTCAAGCCCCATGATTTTATCTGAATCCTGTCCCTTGGCCGTCAGCATGATGATGAGCGGCTTTGGTGCGGTTTCAGAAATGTACCGACAGACTTCTAAGCCGTCTATACCCGGCAGCATCAGATCCAAGACAATTAAATCCGGCAGGAACGTCGAAAGCAGAGCCAGTGCATCCTCACCGCTCTCCGCTTCTCCGACTTCATACCCGGCCATTTCCAGATTGAGCGTGATAAAACGCCTGATAGAAGCTTCGTCTTCAACAACCAATACTTTTATCTTGTTATACTGCATGTTTTCATCCTTTTGATTTTTTTACTATTATATCACGATTATTGCTCGTCGTTCCCCAAGGCTTCGATGATTATTTCACCGTAAGCTTCCGCCCCCGCCTGATTCAGATGAACACCGTCCGGATAAAAATAATCTTCATGATCTTTGCTCGCCGCATACCAGTCTATGAGCGTTGTGTTCGAGTAAGACTCCGAGACTTCTGTCAGCATTTCATTCACCGCCGATTCCCAAGGTTTTGGAACACGCGTATTCACGAGAATGACCTTCTCGCACTCTTTCAGCGAATCCAGAGTCTTTGTCAGCTGTTTTTCCGTAAACGAACCGTTTGTTCCCAATTCAACAATGACGATTTCCCCGAGTTTGCCTTCCTTTTGGAGACCGGAAATGACATCGGGAGCCTGATACATCTGCCTGCCGATTTTGCCATCTATGACTATGCCCGGCAGACTTTTTTCCAAAACCGCTTGTATATCGATCATCAGGGAATCCCCGATCGCTGTAATTTCATCCCCATCCGGCTCGATCTTTTTTTGTGCAACCTGACTCTTGACCAGATCTTTTGCTAAGATCTCTGTGCTTTCATAGGGCAGCGCAAACAAAATCCCAAATATCAGCAATAAACTGACTGAAATCCTGATGCCAACAGCAAATGGCTTTCGCTTCCAAACTCGTTTCCACCGTCCATAGCGGATCGGTTCCTCGATCAGATAACGAGACAGCGCAGCTAAAATAATGCTTGCTGCAATCTGGCAGAGTGCGCGTAAAAAAGAAGGACCTTCTGTATTCACAGCATGGCTTGTCAGCACAATGACCGGATAATGCCACAAGTATATCCCATAAGAACATTGCCCTAACCAGCGCAATGACCTCCATCCGAATACCCTTCCAAGGCGGCTTGCGGGGTGAACCAAAGCAGCCACGAGGCAAGCAGCGGCAACAGAGAAAAGCAAGAGTCCCCCTTGGTAGAGAAAAGGTTGGTATTGACTGCTTTTGCCTATCATAATAAGCACGACCAATAGTCCCATGATTCCTACTGCATCAAGCAGCATTCTCTTTTTGCCGGAAAGATCAATAGAAAATTTGCCGCCGGGCCATACCATCGCCAGAAAAGCGCCGATAAGCAAAGTGAATGCACGTGTATCCGTTCCATAATATACCCGGCTTGGATCATGACCGGGGATATAGATCAGTGCCATCGCCGCCGCCGAAATCAACGCAACAGCAACCGTCCCCCTGATGATCCATTTTCGCTGTGGAAGATATCGAAGCCCCAATCCCAAAAGAAGCGGCCAAACAAGATAAAATTGTTCTTCTACTGCCAAAGACCAAAGATGACCCAGCGGAGATGCCGGACCGAAGCTTTCAAAATAGGATACTTGATGTAAGATCAGATACCAGTTGCTGATATAAACAATCGTAGCTGCCGCTTCCTGCTTTAAGGCTTCCAGGCGTTCCGGCGCAAAAAACAAGGCCCAAAGCATTACAGCTGCCAGCATCGTAAAAAGAGCCGGAAACAGACGCCGGATCCGGCGCAGCCAGAATTCTTTCAAATCGATCGATCCCGAGTGCTTCCATTGTGTCAACAGGATATTGGTGATCAAATACCCTGACAGCACGAAAAACAGACTTACCCCTAAAAGTCCTCCCGGTGCCCAAGACAGGTCGAGATGATATGCAATGACGGCAAATACCGCCAAAGCACGCATCCCGTCCAATCCCGGCATATACCCTGCGGAATTTGATCCTAATTCCTCCTGATGTAAGATCGATTGATCTGCTTTTCCCCTGAAATTCATGTTTGCTTCACTTTCCTTTTATATATTATATCCCTTTTGTATTTTCCTCTTGTTGCCCTTTCTTCCTTTTCAGCATAGCAATTTTTGTGTTTCAGTGCTTTACGAAATGCTTAAAATTCTTTACGGAAAAGTTAAGGTCTTATGCGTATAATTGCAAAAAAAAACTCAGCAGAATAACTGCTGAGCCGAGTATTTTAAATAAGCTAACGAAATCAATACTTATGAGTGCTCATCAAAGGTTCTCATTTTTAAGTTCAAGGGTTTCGATATTTCCATCAAGATCTATCGTCACTTTAATGGTTTCATCTTTGTTTTCGATGGCGGTACCTGAACCCCCGCCGGAAAGTGTAAAGGTCTTTTTACTCACGGGATCACCATCTGCAGGATTTTGAGTTAGGCTTCCGCTGCCAGCGCTGCTTTCATAAGAGATTTTCATGCATTTCAGGGTAGACAGGTCTTCTATGTCTTTTTTATAGGTCACGGTCAACCTGGTCTCTTCATTGCATTCGTATTCGGTCCTGCCGTCTTTCTCGGTAAAGATTCCCTTGCCATCCACCTTATATTCAGCGACCCAATTTTCACTTTCTCCCGTGTAAGTATAATCATGTTTTATAACTTCTTTATTTGTGCAAGCACTAAAAATAAGCAGAGTCAGTGAAATCAATATTAAAATCATTTTCTTCATTTCGATTTTCTCCAAACCCAGATCTCAGGATTCTTCTTTTAATATAGAGTATATGCAACTGTCTTCTATCAAGCCATTTTTAATGATACTTTTCTTCAATGTTGCCTCATGCCTAAAACCCGATTTCTCAAGGGATTTTCTCGATCCGATATTTCTCGCAAAAGGCTCTGCGTAGACCCTTATAATGTCATGGTTTTCGAACACATAGGACGTTATCGCTCTGATGGCCTTTGTCATGATCCCTTTTCCCCAAAATTCTTCTGCTAAAAAATATCCTATTTCTGCATTCTTCCTATATACATCCGATTGCAAAAAGGCTCCTATGTTTCCAACCAAAACGCCGTCATATTCGATCGCAAAAATCAGTGCCTTTTCATCATTGGATAAGCTTTCAATATATTTTTTTCCATCTTCCAAAGTGTATGGATGCGGGAAATAATCTCTCAGGTTGTCATAGATTTTTTTATTGTCGGCAATTTCCACCAATCTTTCGGCATCCTTTGCTTCCCATGGTCTTAATATGATATCTTCGCATTCGATCCTCATCATAATTTATCTTCTCCTTTAGCCAATCTGCCTAATAATGATTTTTCTTTGTTAGGACGAGTATCATCCAATAAAAATTTTGACCATGGAACATCTAAGGTATCGATATTTTTTTGCCAATAAAGAAGTCTATCGTAATAATAATCTATTTTTTCATTTACAGCCAAATCGAAATTTTCTTTTCCGTTTAGCAAAACAATCGCACTCAACTCATAGAAGACCAAGCCCAAAGCGTGTGTTTCAACATGAACCGTTGCCCCCGCATGGCCTATTGCATGACACAATGCGATGTACACCTCATCTTCGATTTCTTTGGCAACGGCATGTGCATCCAAGATCGCTTTTTTTGCAGCAGGCATTTTCAGGTCTCCTCTTGCCCATGCTTTGGCACATTCGATAGCGATTCTGGGTCTTTGCTCGCTTGGATATTTTGCTTCCAACAGGTTCAAGGGTATTTCAGCGCATTCAAAAGCCCACATAACAAGAGTCCGATGTTTTTGCAATTCAACCAGTCGAATCAGTTTTTGCAGACAACTGCTGTCTCTTGTAAAGAGTATTTTGTTTCCTCTTTTCAATTTTTCCTTAACATCCGAATGCAAGTTATGCTCCCTTTCAAATCTTTATTACTCAGGCATGGGTATTTCTTTTAATTTATCTATGCTCTTTATTTCATATGTGAGCAAGGCTTTCGAAACGATCGGGTCTTTAAGCTCGGGGTCGACTTTTGGCATTTCTTTTTCCATATACGATTGCAGCACGGCCATTTCGTCAACGGTTACTTTTTCTAATTGGAGGCTGCTTTTATCGATCCACAAAGAAACGGAAATTGGCTTTTCAGAATAAGCAAGCTTTGGGATCCCTGTTTTGATTTCAAGCATATCTCCGCCTGTTATTTCATTTTTCAGATCCTCAAGAGACAGATTTTTTGAGTCTTTTAACATTCCGCCCTTAACATAACTATTTCTGATGTACTTTTGGTATGCTTTGAGTATCGTTGTCTGTTCGAGGTATCCGTCATATCTAAGAATGTTTTCATCTTCTATCGCATCATTTTCAACGATCTCGAAGGTGTCAATATTTGAGCTTAACAAATAAAGTTGGGCTGCAAAATTGCTCCTCATATTATCAACCGCCCAATCGGCCTGTTCCTTTTTCGCGGTAGAGATTTCCTGCCATTCACCTAAGACAGGTTCTTTTCCAGTCGCAGGGTTTTGATCAGGACTATATCGCATGTACATATCAAGCTGATCATCATTCAATACTTGATACGTTTCTCTCAACGATCTGTATTTTGTTCCATCAAGCATTTGTGCAGATGTTGAATCGGTTCTGCTCCAGATTACAAAGGGTGCAAATATGATCTTCTGCTCTGTGATTATTTGAGACATGACTTTCTTATCACCAAAGGCCGTAGATTCGACCCTGCTTGTTCTTATTTCATAGCTGTTTATTTTTGAAAGGTGATCAATGGTTTGCAAAAGTACCTTGTCATCTCCCGAAGCCTCAGAATTTTTTGCATTTCCGCATCCCGGAAAAGTAAGGAGAAGCAAAAGTATAAGAATGGCAATCAATTGTTTTTTCATATAACCCTCTAAACTTTCCCAGTCCAACTCAATGTATAGGTACACAAATTTCACAAAAATGCTTTTTAATCAGTTTGACTTTATACCTTTCAAGGATCGGTCTTGCTTCATCGAAGCGATGTCCTTTTTTTGTTAATGCTGGAAAAATTTCAATCCATGCTTTTTCAACGGCTTCTGCGGTGTGGTTTACTTCAAAGACAGCGTATCTTCCACCTTCCAAATTGCCGTGGCTTATATCATCATCATTTACGAAACATCCTTCGGGAACAACAAAACAAGTATCATAACGACACGCCTCAGGTTTTGTGGTTTGCGGATCATCATGAGCAATGCCTAAGAGTATGGATTCATCATTGAATAAATCATTTGACTTCGCCCAGGTTTTTAATCGCTCCATGGTTTTGATATTATCGGTTCCGTAAGGCCCAACTTTCCTTATATAAGCAATTTGATAGGGTCGTATGCTTTCGATCTTGATTTTCATTTTTGTTTTCCTTTCTTGGCAAAGCAGAATTGGTTTGTTATCGCCAAAATATCATGCTTAAAAATAGAAAGCAAAACAATTTTTAAATTTTATTCGAAAGCTATTCTAAACAGGATTTTATATAATCGACCGGTACATCCATTCGAGCAGCTGTTTCTTCCACGGACAACCCACTATTCAAGAATCGTCTGACCACCATAATTATAGGTTCTCCGACTTCAATAATGTGCTTGTCCGGGTCATAAAAGCGAACAGCCCTCTGTCCCCAGGAATGTTCTACCGCAGGATGGATATACTGTATTTCTTTCATCTGCTCCAGCTTTTGAATGAAAGCATCCAAATCATCTTCTTCAAAATATAGTTCCCCGGTGTTTCCTCCAAAAACGATTTCGCTGTCTTCTTTTCGAATAAAAACACACCAGCTATCCTTGGTCTGCAAGGATAGTCCGCCTGTCAAAATTACATTTGCACCAAAATCAGCTATGACTTCCAAACTAAGCACATCATAGTAAAAGCGCTTTGACTTTTCCATGTCGGAAACAGCGATCAGCGGGCTTATAAATTTCATAATTTACCTCTCTTTTCAAACAAAATAATTAGTGATCACGTTCATTTGGAATAATATCTTTGCTCCGTCAACAAATAACACTCGTTGTCATAAACATTGCCATCAAATATCTTTTCCGCCATTTTCAAACATCCCTCATATTCAAAATTAAACTTCTTAATAATATTCTTTGAGCGTTCATTAAAAGGAAAACAATACGCTGAAATTGCTGCCAAATGTAATTCCTCAAAGCAAAATTTAATCACCTCACGGGCAGCCTCTGTCATAAACCCTTTGCCCCAATAAGCTTCACCTATTGCGTATCCGATCATTTTCACCATATCATATTCTCTTTTAGGGTCGTCGATCACGCCTATCGAACCAATGATTCGTCCGCTTTCTTTTTGCTCGATTCCCCATACTGTTTCCTGATTCAAAAAAATAGCGTTCATTATTTCAAGTGTTTCTTCTTTGCTCTCATGCGGCTTCCACCCTGCATTCGGTCCGACATTTGCTGTGCAGGAATAATCAAAAACATCATCCGAATCGCTGATTTTCAAGGGGCGCAATATCAATCTTTCAGTGTTTATAATTGACATACTTATACCTTTCACTAAACAAACCAACTTAGTTTAGTACCATCAATAAACTTCGAAATTTTCCGATCTAAAATCGCTATAATGCCTTCCTTCAGCTGCGTTAAATTTTAAAACACAATAATCCGGATCCGTTACACCCAATGGATAATACATTTTATCACCATTACGCCAAATCATTTCTTTTGAATTTTGATCTTCAAGAACCTCCATAGTTCCTTTTAACATAACGCCTTTAAAACAGAGATTATCACAAAAGTACACGCTTGCTTTTGGGTTTTCTTTATATTGACTTACTCTCATAGACGAAATATTTGTCGTAAAATAAATGCACTTGATTCCTTCTCTTTTTCGTGGAGGCAACATAGCTTTCATATTTGGAAATCCCTCACCATCTACAGAAGCAATAAAAGAAACATCTACTTTGTCGATCAAATTGCCTATGGTTTGCTCTATATCTTTCATTGAAACTCTCCTTTTTAAATGATTTAAAGCATTTTGTTCGTTTTTTCAGCAATATATATGTCTAGTGCCTTTATTCCTCTTTTGGCAAGCATAATAAACAGCACCAGCGCATACACGGAAACACCAATTAATGCAAAGTATAAAATTCCTGTAAAAAACATTGGGAAGATAGCAGTCATATTAAAATCTCCTTTTCTTTTTTCTATATCATAGCAAATAAATCAATAATATTTTCATGCAAGGCAGCCTCTCTTTTCGATAGCATTATCTTTAAAACTGATTTTGGATCATATTGCAGACACAAGTCTTATCTTGTAGTTTAAGATTGTGCCAATCCATTGATCTAAATCTCCTTTCATTCCTTGAGCGCGTATTCCATAGCGTATTCTGCGTGTATGGCTGTTGTGTCAAAAATGGGTACAGCGACATCCGCTTGCTTGATCAGCATCGGGATTTCTGTGCATCCGAGAATGATGCCTTCTGCCCCATTATCCAAGAGTCTTTGGATCACTTCTTTATACTGATTTTTTTTTTCTGTTTTTACAAACTTTTTTTACTATTATTTTTGTTTTACTTTTGTTATGGTCGTTTATTCTTTTTCGCGGGGAACGTTTACTTCTTTCCCATGTTTCTCTGCTATTCTGCCCTTTTAGAAATCCTTTTCCATGGTGAACCGGGTTCCCAACAGCCCGACTTTCTTCAATCCCTGCCTCTTGATCTCTTCTGCAGCGGCATCAGCGATGTGCAGCACCGGAACCCCTATGCCTGCCTGGACTTCCGGAGCCATCAGGTGCATTGTATTGGTGCAGATCACTACAAATTCTGCTCCTGCTTTCTCCAACTTCTGCGCCACATCAAGCATTATGGATGTTAATTTTTCCCAATCTCCTTTGCGTTGCAGTGCTTCAATTTCGCCAAACTCAACGGAGTACATGATGCACTTGCAGGAATGCATATCCCCCAATGCTTTTTTGGCCAGTTGATTTAGAATTCGATAGTATTCCGCTGAGGATTCCCAACTCATTCCGCCAATCAATCCAATCGTTTTCATATTCCCATATACCTCTCTTTTGTATTGTATTTTTACTTATCCGATTTTAATTCTTTTCTCATAATAATGCTGCCGTCTAGCTTAGTCATTGCAGTAAATCCCACTTTCTCATACAAGGAAACAGGTCCGGTATAGTCCCATTCGAACCTTTCGTCGTGCACTTGAGGAAAACCTTCTATGGCAACATACCCTTCGGCTTTTGCATCGCTCACTACTCTGTTCAGCAAAGCGGTGGCAACGCCTTTCCCTCGATACTCTGGAGCGATTTCAAAGCAAACGACCGCTTTTTCCCGCTTTTCGGCGGGAGCATACAGCCGAAATCCGTTCGCAGATTCGGCCGGGAAACTGGCTTTATCGTTCGCGTTGCACCAACCGATCGACACGCCATCAACATATGCTAAATATCCCCGTAAAGCTTTCGCTTTGATTTGTCGCGTGCCGATTTCACGAAGTACGCGTATAAAGTTTTTGTCGCCATATGCAAAGCCTTCTTCCATTTGGTCGAGTAATTGGATTTTTTCTTCTGCCTTTGTCATCTGCCAACCGGTACAATAACACCCACCCCACGGAGAATTATCGGTAAATGCGCGTTTATCAAGGAAGTCGAAGTAATCTGCGGTAAGCTCCGCCGTGAGCGGCTTGATTATAATTTCCATATTTTCCCTCCGTTTTGTGGCGCCTTTGCGTCGAACTGTAAATATATATTGCCAACATCAAATACGCATATGCACTGTAGAATACTCTCCCTTGTATTCATATCCTAATTTCAAAGCCATATGCTTAGAAATCAATGTGGCCGCATCCCAGCAAGGCCGAATTTTTCTATACATACATTCGAGTAATAGCGCTGACGCACAAGGCATTGCTAAACCTTTACGTTGAAATTCGTCTTTTGTTGCAACTTGAACTTCAATTCCGCCATCATAAACCGTCATTGTTGAAGCGCCAGCAACCAACTTCCCCTGATATAATGCGCCAAATCCAAATCCCTTTTCCAAGTAATCTTCTACCGAATCGAAGGTTTCGCAAAACTCCTTAGACCAGGTCTCACTCATAGCCTGTTCATATATCTGTTTATCGAATCTCTTTAATTCATAACCTTCAGGCATTGAATCAATAAAATTATTCAATGCATATATATTAAATTCATAGTCCTTTTGGACTATGCCGTATCTGGCAACTTCTACCGGATTATTCTCAGGCACTGATAGCAGGAGATCTCTCCACTCCAAATTATCATCTGCGTATATGGCTACAGTAGAAGCTTCCCCGATATACTCAAAGATATTTTCTACTAATGCTTTGGCCGCTTCCATTTTTGCATTCCCAGCAAAAAAACTATATTCTCCACTTACTATCATCGCAATCGTCGGATCTGATAGCCTGTCAACATATGCTCTGCCCATATATCCTTGAAGACAAGCAATTACCATAGAATCCTCAAAACCTTTAAATAAATCTGCGATATTGCACATTTCATTTTTCTTTACTTCAAGCATTTGGAATAACCTCCATCTTTAAATAGGTAATTGAAAAATCCAATAACAAATGAAGACCAAGTTACTCTTTGCCATCACTTAAAAATGGCTGATACATCATAATGGCGTGGTTCTCTGTCAAATATGCATCTGCAACCAATGCACCCTCCGAGTCATATTCTTTCCTGTGAAGAAGATTGTGGCGTATGTACCCGCCCCACCATTCGTGTGTTATTCTGTGTTCCTTCTCATATATTTCAAATTTACTTTCTTGCTCTTCTGTGCTTCTCCACTCTCCGCAAAGGTCTTTATCTGTTACTTGTAGCTGCAATTGATATGTTTGGTTTGTATCATTGCGTATTTGTAAATCTCTATAGTTATATACACAGGTTGCTCCGCTGCCAAAAGGTTGCGTCCGATTTGAATCCGGAAAAACATCATAGCTGTGTCTATGTCTTTCAGTCACGTTCAATGGAGTATGTATTGTCATCCAATAGATCAAATTCGATAGCTGGCATAAGCCGCCGCCCGTACCTGCCTTAAAGCCGCCATAGAATAAAACCATGCCCTTCATGTATCCTTTTCGTGCTGTTGGATTTCCGATCAGTTTCCAATATGAAAAGGTTTCTCCAGGATGTATAAGTATTCCGTTTACTCTTTCCACTGCAATTTTAAGGTTATTGATTTTATTATCTTGCAGCCACATATCCACGTTTTTCAATTCACGAAACAGTGGCGTTTCGTGCGAAAAAATAACATGCGGGAGTATTTCTTTCCCCTTCATTTTTGAATATCTCTTATCACTGAAATGCCATTCAAAGTATCTCAATACAGTATAACAGGTTCTCCCGCACAGTATTCTTAATCTACTTCTTTCAAGAGGTTTCATGATTTTCATGTGTTCCTTCTTTTCGATTTTCCTGTTTTTTCTTCATGTTTTTTGAGGTTTTCCCCAACTCTAAATTTTACAATTTGCTCTATCAGTTCAAGTGGCAAAGGCATATCCAAAGGAAATTGAATTGCCCCTTTTGAGCATTTATAAGCTTTTAATTGCTCACAAAATTCTACGATTGCACTCGGCGTCGGATAAAAACCTATATGGTTCTTAAATGCTGCAAAGTGAACCAGATTTCCTTCCAATACAAAGGTCGGCATCTGGTAACTGATTTTTTCTACTGCATCAGGAGCTGCTGCAACGATAGTCGCTCTCATCGCTCTAAGCTTTGCCTGTACATCCTGTGGAAAATTCAGAAGGTAATCCTCTATATTATTATAATTTATTTTTGTTCTTTCCATAATTCTTCCCAACCGTTCAGGGCTTCTTCTCCCAGTATTTTTAATTTCCCGCCTAATATTTGGTCTTAATTACTCCATTGTACCAGTTTATATATTCAAATACAAATAGCTCCATTTGTTTTTTTTCTCCCCTAAAACGTACAAACAACTCCAGACTATAAATCTGGAGTTGTTCGTAGGTTAGGGTGTTTTTTATTTGCAGTGTAGCTGCCGTTGTTATTTACGACAATGCGAATCCAAAGACCACATAGCCGATGAATGATATTGCGGTGACAATTCCTATGTATGGCAACTGTGCAACCGCATAATCTACGTTATTGATTTTGCATGCTGAAGCCGACAACAGCGTTACGTCCGAGTAGAAGCAAGCCTGTGCACCAAAGCAGGCCGCTGAAATAATGGCTCCGAGTGTGAGTGGAATGCTTGCACCGCTTGCAGCAGCCAGCGGTAAAATGATTGGGGTACATACCGCAGGGATACTCCAGATATTTCCGGTTGCAAAGCATACAAGACCAATGAGCAGGAAGGAGATCGCAGGAAGCCATTCTGCACTCATATAGGGTCCTGCAACAGTAATCAGATAGTCAGGCAAGCCGATCAGGTTGATGGATTCCCGATAGAATAAGGATGTAACAAGCACAACTGCGATAAATAGCATATCTTCAAGACCCTTATAGCAGGCATCGCAGAACTTGCCAAGACTCATAATCCTGGTGGGAACAAACAAAACGAAACAAGAGAAAATTCCCAGGCTGACTCCATAAAGGATATCGTCCAGCCATAATGTTGAGATGATCACCACTGCCATCGGCACGAGGAACGCCCAAAGATGCGGTTTTACTTCTTTTTCTTCCTTTGCATTACAATCCGAGATGGCCCCCATTACGTCACCCAGTTCATCGCCCTGGTTTTGCATGTTGCTGGACGGCGGCCAAAGCTGTCCGGTTTCGGCAACTCTCTGGTAGGCTTTCTTAATGCCGCCCATTTTCGGAACGACTCCCAGAATGACGAAGAGCACGAAGAATACACAAAGGAACGGATAGAAGAAGTATGGCATGATATGGTAATAAATGCTCATTGCACTGTCACCAACTACTGCTGCCTCTTTCTGTTGCCCAAAGATTCCCGAGAAGAATACGACCCATGCGGAAATCGGTATGATCAGACAAACCGGAGCCGAGGTTGTATTGATGATGTAGCACATCATTTCTCTGGGCACCTTGTGTTCATCCGCAAGGGGAAGTGTACAATTTGCGGTAACCAGGATGCTGAGGTAGTCATCGATGAATATGATCACTCCGCAGATCCACGTCATCAGCAGTACTTGTTTTTCTGTCTTAATGTACTTTCTGGCTATGTCACATATTGCCACAGCTCCCTTTGACTGTCTGAGCAGCTGTACGAAGCACCCGAACAGCAAACAAATGATTACGATATAGTTGTTGTCCCCATCGGTCGATGCCGCGAGCAATGCGTCGATCGTTGGCATGAAGAACCCTGCTTTGTAGTAAAAGATGTACCCGAGTATACCAGATAACATGATACTCAGAATACACTTCTTAGTCACCAGAGCGAATACTAAGAAGCCCAGTGCCGGAATTAAGGTGATGATTCCTAAATTAGTCCCGTCCATAATGTTTCCTTCCTCTTAAACTAGCAATAAATAATTTTTATAATTGACCCATTATTCCCACATTCAAATCCATTTCATTTCTGAAATACAGTTCTATTTCTTTCAGACGCTCTTCGGTCGGCGGTTCGAGTTCCTCCTGTGTGCCACCCACATTTCTTTCCTTGCTGATGCCAAGGCTGTGATATGGGAGCAGATCCAGTCGTTTCACTCCGATTTCTCTGTAAAGCTCGCCCGTGTGCTTAATGATGTCGTCGCTGTCATTCACGCCCTTGATGAGAGGCATTCTCATGATCAGCTTATCCAAAGTTTTTGCATCTGCTGCGAGCATTCTCAGGTTGTCAAGGATCAGCTGATTACTCACTCCCGTGTACTCTCTGTGAACTTCGTCGTCAATTGACTTCATATCATAAAGAATGTTCGTGACGTTTTCCGCTAGCGCCATTTCCATAAGCGCCCTTGAATCTCCGAAGCCACAGGTATCCAGACACACGTTGATGCCTCGTTTTCCCGCTTCCTCGATGAGCTTGCTGACAAACCCTACGTGCATGAGGATTTCTCCTCCGCTGACGGTAATGCCGCCCCCTGTGTTATTATAGAAGCCTTTATCCTGCCCCGCGATGTCAAGTATTTCATCGATGGTCATTGGCTTAGCTACAGGTCTTTAACCTTTTGCGTAGCACTCATCTGCACACTTGAGGCACACATCGCATTTGGATCTGTCAATGACTACTTCCGCTTCCGGGTCCAGCGTCAATGCAGCCTTTGGGCATATCCTGATGCAGTATCCACATCCGATGCAGTTGTTTGGTGACTTGATCAGCTGCTGCTTCGGGTCGATCAACTCAGGATTGTGACACCACTTACAGCTGAGTGGGCAGCCCTTCAGGAATACCGTCGTTCTGATGCCGGGACCGTCTTCTATAGAGAATTTCTGAAGGTTTCCCACAAGAACGCTTTCAGGCATATTACTCATTGAAATGATCCCCCGTTATACTAATTCTGCGATAAGTGCGCAGTTCTGTTGATAATTACATCCTGGGCGCTCTTATCCAGTTCTGTGAAGTATGCCATGTATCCTGCTACACGAACCATGAGCCCCTTGTAGTTCTCAGGTTTTTCCTGTGCCTTTTTGAGGGTTTCATTGTCTACAACATTGATCTGTATATGTTCGCCGCCATCTTCGAAGAATGTCTTGATCACGCCTCCGATAATATTCCGCCCGCTTTCTCCCTGAACCCCCTTCGGATCAAAGCGCAGGTTGAACAGTGCACCTTCCTGTAATACTTCCTGTCCAATGCCGCCAACCGACTTAACGGTAGCAGTCGGGCCGTTGATGTCTCTGCCCATCATTGGAGAAGCAGCATCGCAAAATGATTCGCCTGCAAGCCTTCCATCCGGGAGTGCGCCTGTAACGGCACCATGTGGAATATTCATCGTCTGTGAGTCGATTCCAAAACTGTAATGTCCGCCTCTGGCGTCATTCCAGCCCTGAACCATATTCGCAATATGGTGCATCATTTCCTTGTAGATGCTATCAACGTGGTCCTGGTTGTTCCCGTATTTTCCGGGTTTATTCAGCAGAAGCTGGCGTACTCTTTCCTGTCCTTCGAAGTTTGTGTCGCAGGCCTTGATCAGTTCATCCATTGTCAGGTCCTGATCCTCGAATACACACTTTTCTACTGCTGCGATGGAGTCTGCAAGGTTCGCTGCCCCTGTAACGTACATGCCAGCTGTCGAGTACTGTGCTCCACCGTTCTGTACGGATCTGCCGCTTTCCACGCAGCCTCTGGTTACCATCGATGCGAAGATGACAGGGTAACGATTCATGTGGTTGCTCTGCATCAGGTTGTAGCCGATCCTGATGAGATCGTAATGATGGATGATCTGCTTTTTGAGCGCATCCTTGAATTCTTCGATGTTCTTGAATTCTCTGGGGTCTCCGGTTTCGAGCCCCATGAGCTTTCCTGTAACAGGGTCAAGGCCGTTATGCAGAACGAACTCGATCATCTTGCCCATGTTAACGTATCCGGCATCAGGGGAACCATCTGTTCCGCCGCCCCCAGGTCCTGCCTGAATACAGCCAACGATGGTCCAGTCTCGTGCTTCTTCTAAAGTGCCTCCCTTGCCAAGAGCCATCTTGATTGCGGTTTCATCGTTAAAAAATCCCGGGTTTGCCTGACCTTCCTGAATCATCTTGCAGCCGAACTCGATCAGTTCGTGCGGCGTTTCGGGAAAGACCCGCAGTGCCATGACAGGCTGTGTTGTTCGGAGCTCATCTGCTGCTTCCAGACAGAGGAACGATAAGTCATTTGATGCATCTTTACCGTCTCTCGTCTGTCCGCCCACAACAAGGATCTGCCACATGGGATAACCTGCGAATGCGGTTGCATACCAGTTGTCTCTTACTTCATATACTTCACAAGCCTTGAGATAACAGCATTCCAGCATTTCCAAGGCTTCTTCTCTTGTGATGTTCTTCTCGTCGATCACGTCCTTTTTGTAGAATGGCCACATGTACTGGTCAAATCTGCCGAATCCGCATGCAGTAGTGCAAACTTCAATGTAGAAATAGACATGCACGAACCAGACGGTCTGAAGCGCCTGCTGAAAACTCTGCGGTGGGTTTTCCGGAATGATCCTGCAGTTTTCTGCAATCGTAAGAAGCTCCTGCTTTCTTTTCGTGTCTGTGCATTCTTTTGCCATTCTTTCGGCTTCGTCTGCCATTCTATGCGCGTATGTGATCAGGCCTTCGCTCTGGATGATGCAAGCCTTCCAAAAATCCACCTTAGCTTGATCCTCCATGGTCTGAGGAAGGGTGTTCTCGATGTTTCTTTGGCACTCTTCGATGTACCCTCTGATTCCTACCGTCAGGATCTTTTCGTGATCGCAGGTCGTTTCCCCTGAGACACCATTCTGAAGGCCTACGCAAATAACGTCGTCTTTTTGGAGTTCGCGAATGGATGCCGGCATTATGATCTCTGCCAGGTCTTCCATGGACTTCCCTTCCCAGTACTTGAGCGTTTCTACGATCGTCGCTTTGTCTTCCGGGGAAATATTGCAGGGGTCCTTGCTTCTGCTTGAAAATTCGTCAATATCACTGAGATACCATGAACTTGACTGAAATTCGGGATGCAGATTGGAACCACGATATGCATTTGTTGCTGTTCCTACGATCAGTTCATCATCCATGATCAGTGTTGTCATGTTCTCCATGATGTAGTTGACCACCTTGGCTCTGAAAATAGGAACCGCATCACCGGCAAATTTCTGATAGGCTTCCGTTGCCAGGACCAGTCTCTCTGCTGTGATTGTTGGAATCGTGTTGAAAAGCTTTTCCCGCATTTTCTGAACTCTCGATGTTAGCATTTGGTCCTCCTTCTGGTTTTTCAACCGCTTGATTCCGTTTATCATATAATTTGAGGGAGTAGAAGACAAGAACTGACTTGCTAATTTTTCTAATTGTCTTGTTGTCGTTATGCAAATTCGGTGTATAATATACATTTAGAGCGGTCAAAGGAGGTATTTCTCGTGTTACTTGAAAAAACAACATATCTTGACGACTTTCCACTAAACATAAGAATTGCAAAGGTTACGGAATATCCGATCCATTATCATCTGGATGTTGACTTTATCTATGTTCTCAAGGGTGAGATCCGTCTGAAAAACGTATGTCATCATTATCTTCTAAAAGAAGGAGATATTTTTACCAACAGCGGCCATGAAATTCACGGTTTGACCGCGACAGATCAAGAATGCGTTGTGGCAATCGTGCAGGTCAGCAATCGCTTTTTTACAAAATATTTTCCGGCTTTGACTAAGGCATGTTTTATGACATATGTAAATAAGGATAAACATCTTAAGTTGGATGTGCTCCAGAAAATACTGCTTCATATTTTGCTGGATTATTCAAAAAGAAGTTTTAACTATAAAAGCACCTGTATCGAGCAGATGATCGACGCAATCAAATACCTCAACCAGCATTACAACTTATTTGCTTTCGAAGGTGAGGTTGTTGTAAATTTCAACAATGATAATCCGGTCATCGTCGAGCGGATCAGCCGGATCATAAACTATGTATACGCGAACCACGCCAGCAAGATCTCGCTTGAAGAATTGGCCGAAAGAGAGCACTTAAGTACCTTTTACGTCTCCCATCTGATCCGTGATTACATTGGCATAAACTTTAAGGAATTTCTCTGTTTCGCCAGAGTTGAAATGTCGGAAATCCTCCTGTTGGAAACGGATCGTAAAATCAGCGTGATCGCTAGAGATGTCGGCTTTTCAACCACCTCATATTACGAAAAATTCTTCCGCAAATGGTTTGGTCATACACCACTCGAACATCGTCAGATTTATACCTCACAGATCCTCGGCGCCGCAAGACCTCCACGCCTTGAACTGCTTCCGAACAATCAGGCAGTCAGTCTCATAAAACAATGTCTGTCAGCTGCCAGTGATCAGGAAAAAAGTTCTTCCGTCATCAATCGCACACATCTCACCGTTGATGTGGATCCAAAGGTGCCGCCTGTTATGGATCTCGAGCACGCTCTTGAAGTCCTTGTCACGCAAGAGGATCATCAGATCATGGGTGAGCGGCTTTTCAATCTGCTTTCTGATCTTAACGCATCTAAGGTGATTCTTGCGATCCGTCAGGAAGACAGCGAAACAGAAAGCGCACGAATTGCAGACCAGCTGCGTTTCAGCGGATATGAAGTGTCAACGGCATGCGACAACGGTTTGTACTGCGGTTCTTCAGCTGGGTATGACTCAATCGCCGCAGCAATACACATATTCCGGACCTATTTTATTTCAAAGGAAAATATACTGCACTGCAGATTGCGGGATCAGGGTGAACCCTCCAGGATCTTAAAGGGATCTCCTTCCTGCATCACTTCCTGTCTTGTCCCAAAGCCTTCTTTTTACGCGTACCAATTTCTTAAGAATATAAAGGGAAGTATACTTTCCTGTGGAAACAATTACTATGTAATCAAAAATGACTTGTCCGAAAAAGATTCGTATACGTTTATTGTGATCAATTATAACGATGACATAGAGCACCTTTATATGCGTAATGCCGGTGTCCACGAAACAAATGACATCATCCGCTCCTTTATGGATGAACTGCACGTTGACTTCAATATTCCGATTTTATCCGGTCAATATGTGATTGCAAAATATGCCTTGTCAAATTCCAATTCCATTTTCGCGCATATGTCTGATTTGGGGTTTCCGGAATTTTCCCCTCTGACTGAAGCTTGGGTCGGCATGCTGAATACCGAACCGCAGGCACAAGTGCGCCTTGAAAAAATCGATGGCATCCTAAATGTAAGCTCCACGATAAAAGGCGCCGGAATTCATATTATCGTAGTCGAACGGGTCGGCCAGACTAATTAGAACACAATATTGCTTTAGATGCATTCATTAAGGGTATAATGTGTTCGAGGACTTTAATTCTCATAGTTCTTATTTTGTGTTGCTTTTTAAGTTTTATGAATGGAGGGATTATCTATGAAAAAAATTCTGGTTCCCATCGACGGTTCATTGAATTCATCAAAGGCTCTTGAAATGGCACAGGAAATGGCGACGGCCTTTGACAGCAAAATTACGGTCCTCTATGTTATTGACGTAGAAGAAAGTAGCTATGCCACAAATCCATATCAATTCTCACCGGAATTGGTCCATAACATCACAACAGAAAAACGCTTACTTGGATCAAAGATTTTAGAAGATGCTGCTAATAAGTTATGCAGCTTTAGCGGAGTTGTTGAGACAAAGCTTTTGACCGGAAATCCTGCAGATAAAATAATTGAATATCTGGAAAACAGTGATTTTGATTTTGTGATTATGGGCTCAAGTGGTATGGGAGGAATACGTGGAGCAATCGGAAGCGTTTCACGGCGAGTTACCTTAGCAATAAACTTACCCACACTGATCGTCCGATAAATGATCTGATAAAGCCGGGTTCAAATGCATTAGGTTAATGCACTTGAACCCGGCTTTTAATTTTGATACGATTTGTATCCATTTTCTTGCTTAATGCAAACTTGCTTTTTTCTTCAAGTTCATTTATCAAAAAAAGTCTAAAGAGAAATAAAACCTGCGATAATTGAAATTTGGAAAAGTTTGCAGTAGAATAATTAAATGAGCTATTATCTATATAGGAGGGGACTCAATGAAGAGAGCAATTTCCTTTTTTTTTGTACTGATCATGGTTTCTTTTATGGTTCCATCTGCATTTGCAGCCAGCAGCAAAGCAACCGAAGCGGCAGATGCGCTGAACGCTCTGGGCTTGTTTAGCGGAGCAGGCACTGACGCAAACGGCAAACCCATTTATGACCTTGGCCGTGCGCCCACCCGCGCAGAATCTGTAACAATGCTTGTGCGGCTTTTGGGCAAGGATGAGGAAGCAAAGGCCGGAACATGGACGACGCCCTTTACCGATGTTCCCGATTGGGCAAAGCCTTATGTCGGCTATTCCTATTCAAACGGCCTGACAGCCGGGACAAGCGCAACAACTTTCAGCGGGGACGCTACGGTTACGGCAACGCAGTATCTTACGCTTGTTCTCCGTGCTCTCGGTTACAAGGATAGTGAGGGGGACTTCTCGTGGAACAAGGCTTGGGAGCTATCTGACAAAATCGGTATAACAGCAGGAGAATACGCCACGGGTAGCCATCAGTTTCTCCGTGCCGATGTTGCTTTAATTTCAAACGATGCACTGTCTATGAAAATAAAAAACACAGACGGTACATTGTTGGAACGCATTAAAACGGAAGCTGATTTGCCATACAAAAAAGAGGACGGCGTTACTACTCTCCTCAAAAGAGACGATACTGAGACTGCTTTTGGAGACAAAGCGATCAAGGAGTTTCTTCTGTCATTAAATCCTTCCGAGTGTGAATTCAAACAAGGCGGTTATTTTGATAATTATTACTACGTAGATGAGTTTATTGCAGATGACCTGTACAAGGAGCTTTCAAAATACATCGAGTACGTTGACGTCAAAGAAGAAAATGGAATGTGGCAAGGACGCAATTCCGGCACAAGGGTTGCTTGTGTGGAAAGCGATGTTTACGGAAGGAATGTTTGTGTCGCGACCTTCTATAAGGATGGAGCGTTTTACGAAAAAATATTTGTCATTCGTCCAAAACCTTGATGAACGAGCCGTCAGCGTGAGTGCTTTGTTAGGCGAATTACCGCAGATCCACAGGGGCAGAGCCACTGTTATGCGCTGTTGAATAGTTACTACTCTCTATTTTCTGTATCTTTCAATATATTTCTCGAATTTCTTTTCCGACATCAATTCATGGGTTTGAAATTCACCATTGAAATAAATTCCAAGTGTCCCAAATGGACTTCCCATTTCTTGCGCTTCTTTGAAATTCTGCAGCTTGATCGTCTCAAATGCTATTTCATTTCTTTTGGTGACCTCAGATAAGATCGCTACATATTCCTCCATGAAAGGGCATTGATTTGAGTAGATAAAGGTAAATCCATTCTTATTTATGCATGTCCCACTTTTGGCATTGTCTGAAAATGTTGGATTCTCAGCTTTCTCATTGAATTTCAAAACCAGCAATTCAAAATACGGTGGGGCAGTATCTGCAATTTCAAATCCATGTTTCAAATAGAATTTTTTATCTGTCAAAAATGGTTTGACTTTATCGCTACTGACGACAACGATTCCGTCTTTTTCCTTTAACTTTGCATCTTCAATGCAACGATCAAGTAATTGCGTCGATAATCCCTTTCCCTTAAATTGCCCCGAAACCCACAAGCAATTAATGGCCATATAGTTTTTCCCTTTTATTGGTTTCCAGATATTTTCAATGGGAGTATATTCAATAAACAACTTGCCTCTCTGGTCAAATCGTTTAAATACAAGCCCATTATCAAATTCATTTTTCATCCAATCCTTTTTTGTTTGAGCTCTGTTTTGATTTGGTTTGTCATTTCCAATGGCGCAGCAAATATGCTCTTGATCAATGTTGTTTCTATCAATTGTAATTATTTTCATAAAATTCCTCCAGAATCACCTTTAGATTTTTGTGTCAAATGCTGAATCCCCATCACACCCCAGTATATTGCGGGAGCAAGAACCGCCACCTGCTGCACCATACATTTTTAATCCCCTATTCGCCACAATTTATGGCGCATTTTGCTTAATAACACTACTCACCATTTCGAAGCAAGGCATATATGCAGCCGTCTTCACAAGTACTTTGGCTGCTTTTGAGCAAGAGAAAAATCAGCAGCTCCGGCACGAACCTTGTTGAACGTGCCGTCAGAGTGCTTTGTTATAAGATGGATCTATCTCCTTTTTACTAAGCGCCACAGGACGTGGCGCCATAGCTTTAAATGCAACCCTCTTATTTTTTTAAATCCGTATAGACCGCAACACAATCCACTTGATTTCCCGTGTAACTGCTTAACCAACCTATTTGAATTTGCTCAAAAGTAACTGACTTATCCCTTACCAAAAAATATCTTTCATATTGGCTGTATGTTGCGGTACTACTGTTGGGAGGGCCTGTGAATTTTACTAAATATGGGTATTTGTATTCATATTCTTTTTCGCCCTCGGTATAATATAAGCGATAGTTCTCGCCGTCAAAGCTTAAATCCTGTACATATAAAACGGGATATTCGTCTTTTACTTCCGCATAATACTCTTCTGATATATTCTGAGCGTCTAACGTATAATAGTTCGCAAGACGAACACTTGCCGCTTTGCCAGCTTGTGCGGTTTCTAAGAATTGTTTCCAAGCTTCATCTCCGGAAGTAAGCTGAAGATCCTCAAATACGACACATCCATCCGATTTTGCGTCTTCTACATTATAGTCTTCAGGCAATTGCCCATAAGGAATGTATTCATATATGTTACTATCGTTTGACTCATTTTCTTTATTCGTACACGAAGAAAAAGCAATCACTATAATTATCATAAAAAGCGTACTTATCAAAATATTTTTCTTCATGGTTCTTCTACCCTCCTTGTTTCTTCCGCCACACTACGTGGCGGCCATGGACTGCGGCACTGTAAATCTAGGGGAAAGATATGGTCCATTCGAACAGCAAAATGAATAACTATTATTTGTTTTTACTCATTTGGTGGCGTTCAGTAGCTGCACTTTTCCCTTTTGGGCAACTGATAGAAGGTTAAAATTAGCCTTTTTAAATATTTCAACTAGCTCCTTTGCGTGGTATATCTTAACATCACCCGCATTATATAACGGTAAAATGATAGAATTAACGATTTGACGTATTGGTGTAGGGTAATTCACTTCTGCTATGTATATTTTCCCTCCATACTTTAGAACACGGTGTGCTTCTTTTGCAAACTCTCCAGGCTCCGGAAAGTGATGAAAAGCTGCGGATACTGTTAATACATCGAATGAGTTATCATCAAAGGGAAGCGGTGCACAGCTTGATACAATAAAATCAAATTTACTGTACTGCAATTTTGCTACCTTTATCATTTTATCTGATATATCTACCCCAACTCCTTTAATAGGACATTTATGATAAAGGCGGTCTAACAGTTCACCTGTTCCGCAGGCAACATCCAGTACTGCATCATTCTGCTTAAGAATCACTCTTGAAACCAGCTCATCTTTGAATAAGCGTGTGAACCGCCCATCAAATGAGTCATTATAGTTCTCCGCTATTTTGTTATATGCTTTTCTTGATTGTTCCTCTTTTGCATTCATTGTCTCACCTCAATCTTACATAACTAACATGGCTTCCGCGCCAGAGCGGCGCGCAGTCTTTGCGTATGATTTCATATAACGCCGCTGTGTTCACAACGTCACTGAACCGGACCCCATAGCCAGAGCATCTTGAATGTGGTTGCACCCGGTGATGGGGTGTGGCTGCCCAACCGTGTCAGAAAACTGGCAGCCCAGGCACGAACTCTGTGGAACGGGCCGTCAGCGTGAGTGCTTTGTTAGGCGAAGTCGTTGGTACTACCTGATATCATAACCGATCATAAATAATGCAGATTCTAATGCTCTCATTGGACTATTATGTGTTGAAAATTTACTTTGTTTTGCTGCTTCAAAAACAATCCAATTAGCTCTCAAATTATTTACAACATGGAGCTTACTATTATTGGTTAACAAAGGGAACTTGTAGCCATCTTTGCTGGGATTCCGCTTTGAAAGTTCATCCTTATCATAACTATTGGTCTTTGGATTACCGTATGCAAATTTCAGTTCACTTGGAACTGTATTAATATTGTTTTCTTCAAGATACTTTCTTACAAGCAGCCCGAGAGCAGCTCCTAGACGTCCGTCATAAATAATAAAATCTTTAATCATCAAAGAGTAAATCTTTGTGAATCCTGAATTCATTAAAATTCCTTCAAACGTATCAGACAATGAAACCGTGTATGGATCCAGCGCACACGTTGTTGAAGAAAAGTACTCTAATGCATTTTCCATGTTTTCAATTTTCTCTTTATTGCTCCTTAGTACTCCGCCCCATTGTAAAGTGGATATGCAATATGCCTTGAGCAGTGATTGATTCCCTTGTTCTAAAGCATTTATTAAACCTGACGAAATGTTTGTCAGTATTTCTTCACACTCTCTGTATGTATCTCCTGAAATAGTCTTTCCATTTGGGAGGGTACAATTGAATCTCCATTTGTAGTTTTCAAAGGCATTGTAAATAGAATTGCATCTCCAAACATTGCCTTTAGGCCGTTTCTGAATATAGGTATGTGTGAATAGGTCTTCATCAATGTGTTTAATAAGCCATTCTATAAATTCTGTAACGACTGGGGTTTGCAAGTATTGGTCTTTTTTCATTTGAATGCCCCCTTTTCATGAACAAATTCGCATTGCCGACGCCACCCGAACCGGACCCGAAAGACTTGCCTCAGAGCGGTGCTTGCACCCGGTGAGGGCGTGTGGCTGCCCAACGCTGTTAGAAATCGGCAGCCCAAGCACAAACTTTGCTGAACGAGCCGTCAGCGTGAGTGCTTTGTTATATGCCGTTAATTCTTATTCAAACTTGATATCACAGAAACAATTTCTTTCAATGAATATACATACTTTTTTCCTACTTTGTTTTTTTGAAAAATACCATATTCAACTATTTGACCTAGATCTTTCCTTGACGAAGGGGTGTGGACCGTCGTAGTCCGCCCCAGAGATGCCCGAAACCCTTGCGGCAGATGCATTGTTATGCGAAGTTCTTAGCCGTGACTTACAGCCAATAAACGTAACCTTTTACTTCTGCTCTTTCAATTGATTTATTTTCATGAGGAATTATTGTAATTTCAATGCATCTCTCGTCTTCTGGGTTCCATTTCAGGCCATCTCTATAGGCACTTATCAAATTCCGCTCACCTAAAATTGAAAAATCTTTCCTGTACAATAACTCCGTAATTCTTTCATTTGGTACATTAAGGATTTTAGACAGTCTGATCTCAGCATCTCCGTCTTTCAGATTTTCTGAATGCATCCCGGAAATGATCCCATCAATCATCGGCTTCATCATGCTCACTATATTTCCACATTCATTTGGCAGATGCACATCTATGAAAACCCCAAAAAACTTTTTTGTTTCATGGTTTTCAATTTCTGTGTTACCATCATGGAAAGCCAGCCAATAATCACTCGGTTTCAATGCAGTGTTGAACTTCTTCAAGGTAAATTGGAACTGCAAAAATGCGTTGCTCTTTTTTATTTCCAGTTCTGAAAGTGTCTTTTTCTTGTCAGCAATAAGGTACTCATACTTATTGCTAAAACCAGCATCTATTGTTTCATTGCTTTTCACAACATGAATCCCATTCTTGCTAATTGTGGCAAATGTATTTGGCCCTATGTTATACACCAGAATATTTTCAACATCGAAGAATGCATTTTCGGTTGTGCAGAAGGATGCAATTGCTATCTCATTATTTCCAAGTCTTAATTCTGAGATGGCTTTTCTCATTTCGTTTCTGAAATCCATCTGAGTCCCTTTAGGTTCAAACGAAATGCGCATTTGCGAGCATGCAACTACCTGTTTTTCAGAGGTTTTAATACAGTATTGGTTCAATGTGTCTCAACCTTTCATAAAGAATTTCGCATAACGTTCTGCGTTGCCGACGCCCCTGAACCGGACTAGAAGAGATCCGACCCGTAAGTGGCGCTCGCCGCC
>CAZKCB010000001.1:2792-26740 GCA_964550965.1 uncultured Oscillospiraceae bacterium | reverse complement strand
CTTTGGAAACGTTTTCTTTTAGCTTCATCGGTTCTATTTTACTCAAAAGACTTTTGAATTCGAGTTTTTTATAAAGATCGATGAGTTTGTCATAATCGGGTTCTCCGACAAGGAATGCCGAAAAATCAGTTTCGATCGGAACATTCGTATCGATTTCAGCAAGCCGCCTTGAAAGCAAAGCGATCTGAGCATTTTCTATGATTTTGTTTCGAAGCTTTTCGTTTTCGACCTTATCGACATTGGTAAGAAGGTTTTCCACGCTTCCAAATTGAAGGATCAATTTATGTGCTGTTTTTTCACCGACGCCTGGAAGTCCCGGGATATTATCAGACGGATCACCCATCAATCCCTTGTAATCGATGAATTGCTGAGGAGTGAATCCATATTTTTCAACGATCTCTTCTTCGTCATACATTTCGAACTCTGAGATCCCTTTTTTCGTGATCAGGATATGTGTGTTTTTTGTTGCAAGCTGGAGCGCATCACGATCTCCTGTGATGATCAGCGTGTTTAGTCCTTGGCTTTCCGCTCTTTTTGCAACCGTGCCGATGATATCGTCGGCTTCGAAACCGTCGATTTCAAGCATCGGGATATTCATAGCCTCAAGGACCTCTTTCAGAAGAGGAAGCTGCATCGCAAGCTCGGGCGGCATTCCTTTTCTTTGAGCTTTGTATTCGGTGTATTCCACATGACGAAATGTCGGAGCTTTTCGATCAAACGCAACAACGACGGAGTGGGGCGCATGATCCACATGGATTTTTCTGAGCATATTAAGAAAACCGTATACCGCATGGGTATACAGTCCTTCTTTTGTAATCATCGGACGTTGGATCGCGTAATAGGCACGGTTGATCAGACTGTTGCCATCAATTACAATGATCGTATCATTCCGCGGGCTGTTGTTCATTTACTACTCCTTCTGCCACGACCAGCTTGATCGTTTCTTCTGCAGGCTTTCCGTCCTTGTCGACGTTAAGGAGGATCTCATAGACGATCTCTTTGGTCGTTTCATCCGGTACTTCCGGCGTAACGGAAACGACAGTAAATTGATCCGTCTTCAGATATTCTTTGATCAGTGCAAGATTGGGGTCTTCGGGAGCAGCTGCAGCAAGAGCCATATTCATATCCGTCTCAGATCCCTCAGCCGCCGTGACACTTCTAGATTCGGCTTCGATGGACTCCGCTACCGCAGCTTTTGGTGCAATGCTTTTGGCCTTCGGTGCTTCATTCAAATCACTCTCGGGAGCACCTCCGGAAGCGGCTCCGTAAATTTCCTCGGGTTCTTCCGCTTTTACGGCATCTTCAGCTATGGCGGTATCGTTAAGCTCATTATCAGTAGCCTTTTCGGAATACAGGGCAGCTGTTTTCGCATTCTCATTCTGATCAATATCGATCCCCATGCTATTATACATGGAAATGCTCACAACGCCAACCACCAAACAGGCCGCAAGGGTTGAAAGACTTCGAAATATCGTTTTACGTTTTTTTGTTTTTCGTTCTGCAGCCTCACGCAAACGCCTTATATTTTCGCCCTCTTCACGCAAAGCTTCTTTCAAACGCGATTCCAGCGTTTCCGGAATCATTTGCTCGGGGATATCGTTAAGGATCTTCAGGATCCGTTCCATTTGCTCGTCATTCTGTATTTCTTCGTGCATTGCTTCTTTTTCATTATTTTCGTTCATTCCGGATATCCTCCTCCCCTCATCTTTTTACCTTTTTAATGATCTTCATAGTTAGACGCATTCTTCTTCATTTTGTTCCAATATCATCAAACGCAATTTTTGCCTTGCCCTATTTATCCTTGATTTTACGGTTCCTTCGGAGCATTCCATGATCTGCCCGATCTCTTCATAAGAAAACCCTTGTATGTCACGAAGAACGATCACTTCTTTATGCTCTATGCTCATGCGATCCAGACAATACAAAATCCTGCCGGCTGCTTCTTTGGATTCCAAAAGTTCATCCGGCGGAGGCGCAGGATCTTTGATATCAAGCAGCCATTCCCCATCCTCATCGATTCTGTTGAGACTATCAGCATCTTTTAGCGGAACTGTCTTTCGAAGCATATCATTACAGGTATTTACAACGATTCGATATACCCAAGTGTCAAAACGACATTCTCCCTTGAATTTATCAAGATGGCGAAAAACCTTTATAAGACTTTCCTGAAGGACATCTGCGGCATCTTCTTCATTTCGCATGAAACGCAGCGCCGTATTATAGGCTTTTGTGGTGCATCCTTTTATGAGTAACTCAAAACTGGCGTCATCGCCCGTTTTTGCTTTTTCTATTAAATGCAGCTCATTCAGGTCTATTGGCATCGGATTTCCCTTTTCAAAGCGATTTTAAATTGTTATACTATTATAGCACATGGAACAAACGGAGGTAAATATGTACGATTATCACACTCATTCAAATTTTTCAGCAGACAGCGAAACGCCGATGTCAGAAATGGCTTCTGCCGCTGTATCCTTAGGCCTTTCGGAAATGGCGATCACGGATCATTATGACCCTGATTATCCTCTGCCGGATTGGTTCTCAGATACAGATTTCGTTGATTATATGCATAAAATAGAAGAAACGATGTCTATGTTCCGTGGAAAGATCCTTATAAAAAAAGGCATTGAGATCGGCATCCAGCATGGTGCAACTCTCGAAAAATGCAGTAAAACAGCCCGCGAAAATGATTTTGATTTTATCATCGGTTCGTTTCACTGTGCAGAAGGATTGGAATTGTCATGCGGCGATTTTTTTGCCGGCCGTGCGCCCGACGAAGCAATCAAGGCATTCTACCGTTATAATATCGAATGCCTTTCTTCCTTTAACGACTTTGACGTTCTGGGCCATATCAATGTTGTCGATCGCTATGCACCTTCTCTTCCGGATCCCGAAGAAAACCTTGATCTTTTAAGCGATGTTCTCACACTTCTTCTTGAAAAAGGAAAAGGCATTGAGATCAATACTTCTTCTTTCCGCTACAAAATGGGTGACCATACGACTCCGACAGAGCAGATCCTGAAGCTTTATAAAAAACTCGGGGGCGAGATCATCACCGTTGGTTCTGATGCGCACCGTCCAAACAGCGTCGGACTTAAGTTCGACTGGGCTTACGAAAAACTCAGGGAGCTTGGTTTTCGTTATGTGACCACATTTGACCAAAGAAAGCCGATATTCAACAAGCTATAGTTTTATTTTAATAACAATACAATGCGTGTTTTTAAAAAAGGATATCTCCGGCGAGATATCCTTTTTTTTATTCGAAACTTCTGGCTGCCGGAAGCCCGTAGGCCGGCTCAGCTGCCCTGACAGCACGGTTGACTGCTCTTGCCATCACCTCAGCAGCTAAAGCTCCGACCGCATCCGGCTGGACCTCTTCTTCTCCTGTCGCCATGACAAAGATCGTATCGCCGTCCGCCATCGTGTGTACCGGACGGATCGCTCTCGCTAAGCCGTTATGTGCGATCGACGCGATCTTGCTCGCTTGTGTCTTGCTCAGTTTTGCATTCGTTACGATGCAGCCGATCGTTGTATTTCCGGCAAAAACATTTCTTTTATTTGCATATTCAGCATACATGACTTCTTCGGTGTTTGAAATCGCAGTCTTCTCTTTATTCAGGATACCGGCGATCCGTTTTCCTGTATCTATATCGATCACATCGCCGAGCGCATTGACCGAAACGATAGCCCCGACGATCAGATCTCCGATTTGCAGGGCATAGGTCCCGAGACCGCTTTTCATAATGTGATCCACGCCGAGATATTTCCCGACAGTAGCACCTGTTCCTGCTCCGACATTTCCCTCTGCCGGCTTCTCTTCCGAGGCATTCACACAGGCCTGATATCCCATGGCTTGATCCGGCCTGCATTTTGGATCTCCTACGACAAGATCGAACAGCGATGCACCGCAGACGATCGGAACGACTGCAACTCCAACATCAAAACCGATTCCTTTTTCTTCCAGATATTTCATTGCTCCTGATCCCGCATCGAGACCGTAAGCACTGCCGCCCGAAAGCATCACCGCATGGATCTGCTCTACGAGGTTGACCGGCTTTAGAAGTTCGGTCTCTCTCGAAGCCGGAGCACCGCCGCGCACATCCACTCCTGCATAGGCTCCTTTTTCGCAAAGGATGACCGTACAGCCAGACCCGCCTTTGAGATCTTCAGCATGGCCGATCCTGATCCCCTTAACATCTGTTATTTTGACTTCTTTCATAACGGGCACCTCCAAATTAGATCGCTTTCATGATTTTTACTGCCTGTATCAGTGCAATGATGACACCGACTACCGCTTCTCCTCCGAGAAGTCCGGCCGCTATGATTTGACCATTCCCACCCTTTTCGTAGTCCGGAGCAGCTTTTATAGTGATAAAACGGAGTGCCCCGCCGACAAAAGCGGTGGCGGAAAGATAAAACGGCAGGTATACTCCAATGCCAAGCGTCATGACTGGAAAATTTGCCATATAAAGAATAACAGCAAGAACGAGACCGATCAGGAAAGCGGGCATGTGAGAGATCCCTCCGACCATAGCCGCAACCATAGAAGCCTGCGGTGCGGGGAAAATACCGTCCGCTCCAAATGCCGTCGGACCATAGGCCTTTAATATCACAAGAAGGACGATGACCGAAACGATAGCCCCGAAGATCCCTCCGATGCATTCGCCGAGCCACTGGGCTTTCGGGTTGGAATGCAGGATATGTCCGGCCTTGAAATCGTTCATGACATCACCGACAAGACCGCAGCCGACTGCAACGATAGCAGCTACAAAAAAGGCTTCTGTCTGACCGATGCTTGAAACAGCTTTTGCCGCAATGAGAACGATAATACCGAAGATTTCCATCGGGTTGATTCCCGACTGGCCTACACATTGTGCTGCCATAGCAGTCGCAAGCCATATTCCGACGATCGTAACGATAGACGCAATGACTCCCATATCGGCAAATATCGTGAATAAAAATCCGAGAAGGATCAAGGTGACAGGCGCCCATCGAAGAGGGATCACACTTCCGCCCAAATTGCCTTTCATGAACATCGGCCCAAAGATCTCTCTTGCCTTCGGTATGATGCCCTTTATGATGATCCCTATTCCGGTACCGACCATCAAACCGATCCCGAGTGAAGACTTGATGTCGAGAGCAGTCGCCTGATCCCATAGGCCAGTAGATTGTCCGCCGATCAGGATGCCGAAGTCCCCAATGATCGCACCAAGAAACCATACACCAATATATACAGGACCGATAATATAGCCTACCGCGATCAGCATCAGAGAAAGCCAAATACCACCCTGCGATTTGAATGCCATCATCTTACTTGAGATGAGCACCTGTGGAAACGCAGCGACCCAGTCTCTTAGGAACGTAAAGATCGCGGCAATCCCGAAAGAAGCGAACAGTGTCCCGGCTTTTTTACCGCCTTCATCTCCGATGATGAGTGTTTCTGCTGCGGCCTGCCCCATCGGATACGGGAGGTTTTTCGTTTCAATGAAATATTTTCTGATGAGCGCGGTAAAAATGAGCCCGAGGATCACGCCTCCAAGCGTAACGACGATCAGGGCGACCGTACTGATTTTTGCCTCCGGATCAAGCATCCAGATCCCGGGAAGAGTAAACGCCAGCCCTCCGGCAACCATTGCTCCGGCTGACATCGCCGTATGAGTTACATTTATTTCATTGATGTTCGTCTTTCCCAATGCTTTTAGGGAAAACATGGATACTAAAGCAACAAACATGATCGGCCATGGCAAGGCACCGAGTTTCAAAGCAACAAACATCGAACTCATCGTAAGGATGATGGATCCGATGCTTCCGATGATCATTCCGCGAAGAGTGAATTGTTCTCTGAAAGATGCCGCGTATTTTACACCTTTTGTTTCTTCCGGCATTTGCGTTACCTCATTTTTACCGTTGGTATTCAATGATCCCGTCGATCATTGTAAGGTCGACGGAAAGCTCCTTTATCCGTTCTTTTTCTACTTTTGTGACATCCTCAGAAAGAATGACAAGATCCGCGAGTTTTCCGGCTTCGATGCTCCCTTTGCTTTTTTCTTCAAAGCTTGCATACGCACCGTTTATCGTATAGAGCCGCAAGGCTTCAAGGAGCGAGATACACTGTTTTGGGTCCACCGCTGTATCGCAGGTCCTGTCGATCCGGTTCACACAGGCATCAAGTATCTCCGCAAAACCGGTAGGCCCGGACGGTCCGTCACTTCCGATCGAGGCAAGGATCCCCCGATCGATCATACTCCTCAACGCATTGAAATATTGCATCCTTTTCCCGAAATAATTGATGTAATTTGCTCCGTTCCAGGCTATGAATCCGGGATTCATGCTCGGGCAAAGCTTTTGCATCGCGATTCGTTCGATCAGCTCGGGATCAACGATACTGCAATGCTCGATCCGATGCCTTGCATCCTCTCTCGGGTTTTCCTCCGTAGCCTTTTCATAAGCTTCTATCATAAATTCCACGGCAAGATCTCCGACTGCATGAGCGGTTGCCTGACAGCCTGCATCATGGATCTTCCTGATGTAAGCTGCGACCTCTTCTCTTTCCCAACCAAGAATGCCCGGCATCTCTTTGTCGTGGTCATAGGGTTCTCTCGTTGCGCAGGAAGGTCCGCTCGTTCCGCCGTCGATCATGATTTTACAGCTTCCTACCCTAAAATACGAATCTCCGATCCCCGTCATCAGGCCCAGGGCCAAAAAACGATCGACCGCAAGCTTGGAGACAGGCTTTCCGAAAACACTGTGAAGCATCATGTATTCTCTTGGTTTGAAGCGGCGTTCACGGCAAAGCGTTTGCATGATCCGAAAAGAGGATGCATCAAACTCACCCGGATCATGGATCGAAGTGATCCCGTTCGCAAGCAGGATATCATTTGACCTTATCGCTGCTTCGATCTGTGCTGCTTCGGGATACCGCACTTTGCTCCAAAGGAGAAAATGGGTATGATCCTTGACCAGCCCGGTCAGTGCACCATTTTTGACAACGATTTCGTTCTTGGGATACCTTAGCGCATCAGAAGGTCCATAAACGCCGATCGAGGCAAGCGCCAAAGAATTATATACACAAATATGACCGCAGGTGCGCATACACTGCACCGGATGGTCCGGGGCGGCCTCATCCAATTCTTCAAGGGTGATATGGCGTTTTTCTTTGATACGGTTTTGATCATAGCCCATCATGGAGATCCAGGTTCCGGGTGGTCTTTTTTTCGCTGCTTTTTCGATCACCGCAAGAATGTCAGCAATCGATTTGCAATGTTCATTGCTGGCATTGATCATAAATGCATCTTCTCCTGCATCAAAAAGACCGGAAAGGATCGGATGAAAATTTGTTTCGATGAGACCCAGGTTCAGGCTTCGTCCGCAAAGATCTATGATTTTTGTTTCGTTTCCCGCTTATGACAAAACATCGCTTTTATTTCCCACGCAAACGATGCGATTTTCTTTGATGCCCACTGCTTCGGCAATTTCATCCGCAGGGTCCATCGTAATGACAGTTCCGTTCGTAAAGACATAATCCAAGCTTGAAAAATACAAATCCTTCATTCGTGCCACCTTTTTTGTGAGACGGGAATTACTGTTTTTCCATATATAGAATCAGCCGCGTCAAGGTTTGGTTGACAGGCGTTTTGATCCCTATGCGTTCGCCTTCTTTTACGATCGCTCCATTGATTGTCTCGATCTCTGTTTTTCGATGGTTCGAAAGATCCTGAAGCATCGAAGAACGGTTTTTGCCCGTTGCCGCACATACTGCTTTTGTATGGTCAACAGGATCTGCAAAATTGAGTCTCACCCCTTTTTGTCTGGCAACGGATTCTCCCTCTTTTACTGCTTCGGTAAGGAGTGCGGTGAGTTCTTCATGATCGAGAAGCTCGCCGTTGCATAAGCCCGAAATACCGGTAAGCGCATTGATACCGGCATTGACAAGAAGTTTATCCCAGATCAGACCTTCCACATTGTCGGACACTTCCGTTTCAAGTCCTGCTCTGTTAAAAAGCGCGGCGATTTCGGCCGGTTTATCACTTTCTGTTTTTATCCAGTCTCCGATGATCGTCTTGCCCTGCCCTGCGTGTCTGATTTTTCCGGGTGAAAGCATCGTCGCGCCGTGAGCTGTCGTTCCGGCGAGAATCATCGCATCAGGGAGTACTTCCCTGATCGCTTCTGCGTTTCCAAGACCGTTTTGCAAGGTCACGACGGTCGTGTCCGGTCCAAAAACAGCACGGTTTCCTTCGACTGCCATTTTTGTCAGGGTGGATTTGACAAAGACAATGACGAGGTCGCAGATCCCGGCGTCGGAAGCGTCAAGAACGCCGGAAAGACGATCATAAATGATCGTCTCGCCGTCTTCTTCCATTATAAGTCCGTTCCGGTTGACGGCGTCGATCTGCGGCCTGCTGATATCGATCAGAAAAACCTCGTTTTCCGGAAGCGCTGAAAGCTTGGCCCCATAGAGGCTGCCCATCGCACCGGCGCCGATGATGCCGATTTTCATTTTAGTATAACTCCTTGAGATCTTCCTCTGTAACGCCTGCAAAACCATGTGCTTCCTCCGGGAAAGCGCCTGCTTTGACTTCGGCATTGTACTGCTCGAGTGCTTTGATGATCTCAGGTCCAAGATTCAAATATTGTTTTACGAATTTAGGTATAAACTTATCAAAAAGCCCCATCATATCGTGGAAGACCATAACCTGTCCGTCACAATATCTGCCTGCTCCGATCCCGATCGTGGGAATGCTTATTTTTTCTGTAATGAGCTTTGCAAGTTGTTCCGGAACGCATTCAAGCACGACGCAGAAGGCTCCTGCGGCTTCCAAGGCAAGCGCGTCATCCAAAACTTTTTTAGCCGAGCTTCCTTTTCCCTGCACTTTGAAACCACCCATTTTGGAAACGGTTTGCGGAGTCAGACCAACATGTCCGACAACAGGGATTCCGGCGTCGACGATCGCTTTGACGATCTCGGCAACCTCCTGTCCGCCTTCCAGCTTGATGGCATCGCAGCGGCCTTCTTTCAAAAATCTTGTCGCATTGCGGATCGCTTGCTCTTTTGACTCATTATATGAACCAAACGGCATGTCGCCGATGATCAAAGGCGTAGGTGCGCCGACTACTACCGGTTTGATATGGTGGATCATCTGTTCCATCGTACAGGCTACAGTAGAATCATCTCCCATTACCGTCATCATCAGAGAATCTCCGATCAGAAGGGAATCGATCCCCGCTTTCTCTGCAAGGCAGGCTGTTGAATAATCATAGGCGGTGATCATACTGATTTTTTCGCCCTTGTTCTTCATTTCCTGCAGCTTCAATGTAGTAACCTTTGCCATTTTCTTACTTCCTTTCTTTTGCGCCAAAGGCGCACCAGAACACCATCATGCTTCGCTGATCCCTGACAGAACATTACGCAGAAGCAGCATGGATGTCACCGCCCCGACACCGCCGGGAACTGGTGAAATACCTGTAATCAGTCCGGAAACGTCCTCCATATCGACATCTCCGGTAATGCCCCCTTCTTTCTCATTGATCCCTACATCAATGACAACAGAATGCGGGCCAAAATAATCTTTTCCGAAAAAACCTGCGCGTCCAACTCCGGTCACTACGATGTCGGCCTTTTTAGTGATCTCCGAAAGATCCTTTGTTTTGGAATGACAGATCGTTATTGTTGCGTTTTCCTCAAGAAGAAGCATGGCAAGTGGTTTTCCGAGCACCAGGCTTCGGTTTACAATAACAATGTTCTTGCCAACCAAATCGCCGACGTAATGGAGCAGCAATTCTCTTACCGCTTCGGGCGTACAGGGCAATATTCCTTTTGTGTTACCTAAAAAAAGCTTATTGAGGTTTTGCGGATTCATGCAGTCTGCATCTTTTTCCACTGCCACCGCAAGGCTCACAGCCTCTTGATCTATACCCGGCGGCAAAGGTCTGAAAATCAAAATGCCATGGACCGCTTCGTCGCGATTATACCCGTCAAGCAGCTTTAAAAACGCTTCCGTTGTGATATCTGCGAGGCATTCTTTTACCTCGGCGAGAATATCGCAGGCGATGCAGTTTTTCAAAACCCGTTCTTCATAGGCAATGTCCTCCGCATGGCTTCCCACACGAAGGATCGCGAGCTTCGGAACAATTCCTTTTTCTCCACAAGCACTCACTTTTTCTTTGATTTCTGCTTTGATCCGATCAGCGACCGGCTTTCCTTTGAGTAATTCCATATTAGAATAATCCCGAAATCTTTCCTGTGTGATCAACATCGATAGATTCTGCTGCGGGAACTTTCGGAAGCCCCGGCATCGTCATGATGTCTCCGGTAATAGCTACGACAAATCCCGCTCCCGCCGAAACCTTTACGTTTCTGACAGTGACACGGAAGTTTTTGGGACGTGAAAGTTTGGTCGGATCATCAGACAGTGAGTATTGAGTCTTTGCCATGCATACCGGCATCTGACCGAAGCCCAAGGCTTCCAATTCCTCGATCTGCTTTGATGCAGCTCCGATATAATCGACTCCATCCGCTCCGTATATCTTCGTTGCGATGTCGTTAATTTTTTCCTTAATAGGTGCTTTTTCATCATACGAAAAGCGGAACGTATCCTGTCCTTTGTCCAATACGCGAAGAACTTCTTCTGCCAGTTCTTTTCCTCCCGCACTTCCTTTTCCCCAAACTTCGGACAGCACAGAGTTGACTCCAAGCGCTGCACATCGTTCAGCAATGCAGGAAAGCTCGGCTTCTGTATCTGTCGGGAAACGATTGATCGCGACTACGGCAGGAAGTCCGAATACCTCGGTTACATTTTCAACATGCTTGAGAAGATTTTCGATGCCATTTTCGATCGCCGGAACATTTTCCTTTGAAAGATCTGCTTTTGTGACTCCACCATGGAGTTTCAAAGCGCGAGCCGTTGCAACGACAACAACCGCATCGGGAACAAGACCACTCTTGCGGCATTTGATATCAAAGAACTTTTCGGCTCCGAGGTCTGCTCCAAAGCCGGCTTCGGTCACGACATAATCTCCGAGCTTCAACGCGATTTTTGTTGCCATGATGCTGTTGCAGCCATGGGCAATATTTGCAAAAGGACCGCCATGGATAAAGGCCGGCGTTTGCTCAAGTGTCTGAACAAGGTTTGGTTTCAACGCATCTTTCATCAATGCGGCAACTGCCCCCTGCCCTTTGATATCGCCGACCGTGACCGGTTTTCCGTCAAAGTCATAGGCAATAACCGTTTGTGCTACCTTGTTCTTTAAATCCACGATGTCATTGGAAAGGCAGAGGATCGCCATGATTTCAGAAGCAACGGAAATATCAAATCCGTCTTCTCTCGGCGTACCGTTTGCTTTTCCGCCCATTCCGTCGACAAGAAAGCGAAGCTGTCTGTCATTCATATCGAGACATCTTCTCCAAACAACTCTTCTGGTATCGATGCGGAGGCTGTTTCCCTGTTGGATGTGATTATCTAATAATGCAGCAATCAAATTGTTTGCAGTTGTAACTGCATGGATATCTCCGGTAAAGTGAAGATTGATGTCTTCCATCGGAATAACCTGTGCGTATCCGCCGCCGGCTGCGCCGCCCTTGACTCCGAATACAGGTCCGAGAGAAGGTTCGCGAAGTGCAATTACCGTTTTTTTGCCAAGCGCGGCAAGAGAATCGCCTAAACCAACATTGGTAGTCGTTTTCCCCTCGACTGCCGGAGTCGGAGTGATCGCCGTCAGAAGAATCAGTTTTCCATTCTTTTTATGCTTGAATTCATCAAGGATATTATAATCTATCTTCGCTTTATATTTCCCGTAGCATTCGACATAATCTTCTTTGATTCCGAGAGTTTCGGCAATTTTATCGATCCTCTCCGGTTTTGCCTCCTGGGCGATCTGAATATCGCTTTTATACTCCATTGCAACCTCCTACCTTTTCATCACTTCATTGGTTGTATTTATTTTGCAGCATGGAACGCAACAAGATTATTTTTCAAAAGATGCGCTTTACGCTCTGAAAAGATCTTTTCCATGACCTTTTCCATACTGCTTTCACTGACAAAATTCATCTGCCGAAGCAAAGCTCCAAGCATAACGATATTAGCCATTTTTTCATTTCCGAGACCGATAGCGATTTCGCCCGCGTCGACAGGGAACTCTGATACATCTGTTCTTTTGACGCCCTGTTTGATCAGCGAAGTATTTACAAAAATACTTCCGCCCGGTTCGAGCATTCCTTCATATTTCACAAGAGACGGCTGGTTCATAGCAACCAGACAGGTTGCCTTATCTATGATCGGGCAGCTGATCGGTGCGTCTGAAATAATGATCGTACAGTTTGCTGTTCCTCCGCGCATTTCCGGCCCGTAGGACGGAAGAAACGTGACTTCCTTGTTTTCCATCATTGCTGCATAGGCAAGCATCTGACCGATCAGAATGATGCCCTGTCCGCCAAAACCTGCGAATAATATTTTATGTGCCGCCATTTATTTCACCTCCTCGGGAGTTCTCAAATTTCCGAGTGGGAAATATGGGATCATATTATCTGCGAGCCATTTCAAGGCTTCTGTCGGAGGAAGCCCCCAGTTTGTCGGGCAGGTCGATAAAACCTCCACAAAACTAAATCCAAGTCGCTTTTCCTGGACTTCAAACGCTCTGTGCATTGCCGCTTTTGCTGCACGGACATGTGCCGGAGTATCAAGAGCTACACGTTCAACATAAACAGCGCCGTCTATGGTTGCAAGCATTTCGGCCATACGAAGCGGCATACCCGAAACTTCCTTTTTTCTGCCGTCTACACCGGTCGTCGATTTTTGACCGATCAGGGTCGTCGGAGCCATCTGTCCTCCGGTCATCCCATAGATCGCATTGTTTACAAAAATTGTCGTGAATTTTTCACCTCTGTGTGCGGCGTGAACGATTTCGCCTGCACCGATGGACGCAAGATCGCCGTCTCCCTGATACGTGAAAATCGTTTTATCGGGCATTGCTCTACGAATTCCCGCAGCAACTGCCGGGCCTCTTCCATGCGCTGATTCACACATATCTACATTCAGGTAGTTATGAGAAAGGATACTGCAGCCGATCGGAGCAACGCCGATCGTTTCCCCAAGTTTTCCTCTTTCGATCAAAACTTCCATAAGGATGCGGTGTGCGATGCCATGTGTACAGCCCGGGCAATATCCGGTCGTGACGGGGAGCATTCCCCGCGTATATTCAAATACGGTCTTCATTATTTAGTCACCTCCAGGATAGCCTTTGCTTTTTCTGCGACTTCAAGCGGTGTCGGTACCATTCCGCCGGTCCGGTAGATCAAATCGACGGGGAATCGGCCGCAGACTGCGCATTTCACATCATCCATCATTTGGCCGATTGAAAGCTCTGCCGAAATAATGACCTTCGTCTTCGGTCCGATTTCATCGAATGCTTTGTCCGGGAACGGCCAAAGCGAGATCGGTCGGATCATTCCGGCTTTGATGCCGTCTTCCGCAAGACGATCGATGGCTTCGCGCACAATACGGGACATCGTCCCAAAGGAAACAAATACGATTTCTGCATCTTCAAGACCGATGGATTCGTGCTTCGGAAGTTCTTTGAGCATTTCTACATATTTTCCCTGCATTTTATTGCAATGCTGCTCCAGATCATCTGGTTGCAGGCGAAGTGATTTGACAACGGTTCTTGGCTGTTTGTCCTGATGTCCCACCAAAGCCCAGGGTTTTTGCTCCCGGATCTGCTCTTCGGTGATCGTTTCTCTATAATCAGGAAGAATGACCGGTTCCATCATCTGCCCAAGCATACCATCCACTAAGATCATCACAGGGTTTCTATAGTAATCAGCGGTAGCAACCGCTTTATAAATAATATCGATGGTTTCCTGGATCGAAGATGGCCCGTAAACGGGAATGTGATAATCGCCATTTCCGCCGCCTCTTGTTGCCTGACGGTAGTCCGCCTGGCCGGGCTGGATACCGCCGACTCCGGGGCCGCCTCTTGAAACATTCAAAATAACCATCGGGATCTCTGCAGAAGCCATAAAAGAAAACCCTTCCTGCATCAACGCGATTCCCGGCGAAGACGAAGATAAAAATACATGTTTACCTGTTACCGCTCCGCCGTATGCCATATTGACAGCCGCGAGTTCACTTTCCGCCTGTACAAAAGAGCCTCCGACCTTTTCGAGTTCTCTGGACATATATTCAGGGATCTCATTTTGCGGTGTGATCGGGTATCCGAAATACAATCTGCAGCCGCCTCTGATTGCCGCTTCCGCAAAAGCTTCGTTCCCCTTCATTAATTTTTTCTCATTCATTGCCATTTCTCCTACTCCGTATAAACGCTGATCACACCATCGGGACACATCACTGCACAGTTCGCGCAGCCGATGCATTTTTCCTCGTCGATGACGGAAATAGGGTGATAGCCCATCACATTTACGTCATGGTCGTGGATCTTCAATATGTGCTTCGGACAAACCACCACACATAATTCGCATCCTTTGCATTTATCGATGTTAAACTTTAAAATACCTTTTGCCATTGTGCTCTCCTTTATTTTGTTATCTGTCCAACCAAGATGGCCTCATATACAATCGGATACGATACGGTATAAAATCGACCGGCATCGCATCCGTTTCTTTTAACGTGTCGAGTATCTCCTGCGTACAGCAGTTGTAAATAATCGGTATACCCTCTGTTTTTGAAATTTCGCTGCACAAGCGATATCCTTTTAAAACATCGTCCGTCGTCGTCTCAGTAAGCATATGCGTATTATTGATCAGACCCGATACGGGAAGATCCGTTTCTTCAACGATGCGCTTCATATGATAAAGGGCTCCGGAAAGTGTTTCGGTCTCCGGCCGATTGGCATTGACGACGTAAAGCATGTCGTGCTCCTGGCCTTTTAAATGCCGTGCAAATTGATTCAGTATCATGGCGCCTGTTTCATTGCCGCCGGCATCGATGACCGTATGATAGGATTTATCTTCAAGTACTTTTCTGATCGAAGGGGCGATCGCAGGCAGATCGGCCGAAATATCACTGTGATAGATGTTGCTGTGAACTTCTATTCCTGCATTTTCGAGAAGTGACTGCCTTTCCCTGCTCCGAAAATAAACATTGGCAATATCGAGATCGACAAGTGCCGTTTTTTTGCCTTGTTCGGAAAGATCAAGCGCATAGTTAATGGAAAATTCGGTTTTTCCGCTCCCATAATGACCTGTTACGATCGTAATTCGTTTCATCGCGCTGATTTTTTCTCCTTATCCGAACAAATATAAGCCATTGCTCCAGAATCTCTTTTAAATATAGCGAATATTATATAGGGATTTTGGAAAACAATAAAGCTTTTCGCACAAAAAATAATTTTTGGTAAACAAAAATCCCGATGTGTCGTCAGGTCTCGAATTCACGCCCTATCTTAGATAGGTGGGTTACCTGTTTCAGCTTCTGTCTTCCACTCAGAGGCGGCCTGACATAGGCGTCGAAAACCCGGAATCCCGTGAATTTAATGTAGGTTAAATTACTCAACCTTAACGAACACCTCAGGATTAATTTGTTACATACATTATACCCTGCTACAGGGCTCTAATCAATGTATTTGTATGTATTTCATTCAGTCGGTCCACGAAAACATATTGTTATGTTCCTTATTACGATCCGATGTTTTCTTATTGATTTTACTCGAAAGATTTAGAGGGTTTCTTTTTTCTCCGTGATTTCAGACAAATCCTCATCGTTCAAGTCAAGATCGCGTAAATCTACTGTTTCTTCTACAGCGAATACATCAAAATAATTCTCAACCTGATCTTCCTCGTCGAGTATTTCTTCACAGAAGCATTCATCAAAGAAATTTCTAATGGCCTTGTAGGCTTTGCCAAGTCCGAAGAGCAAAAGCGCAATGCCTCCGTATACGGCTATGGCTTCAAAAATCCCTGGCAGCAATTGAGCAGGTACCAAGCTTTCCATAACAGTTTCGGCCGGATATCCCTGCGCTACATATTGCTCCACTGTGGTTTTAAACATGATGATGTTGTTGACCAATAAGGCGATCCCAACAGCACCTACCAAAGCAGACCCAACATATAAAATCGTTGAGAGATAATTTTTTGTTTTTTTCGCAGTTACATCTTTACCCGTCGTTACCATGATACATTGTCTCCATTTCCACCATTACTGGCTTTTTAATATTTTGTTTAGGATATTATATCTTTGCTTTATGTTGAACAGATGATAAACGGTTCAACATTTAAGCAATTATGCCTCGTAAGGATCGATCGTGCTGTTATGATAGACTTTCTGAACATCATCGTTTTCTTCCAAATTATCAATGAGCTTGATGAGCGTCTTCAGATCATGTTCTCCGGGAGTTGCCTCCATCGAGGGAACGTATTCCACATCTGCTTCGATAAAATCATAACCGGCAGCACGCAGTGCCTCGGAAACCTTATTGAAGTCTTCAGGTGCGGTCACAATTTCAAAGCTGTCTTCATTTGTGATCATGTCTTCTGCGCCTGCTTCCAATGCCGCATCCATAAGGACATCTTCTTCAATGGCAGAAGTTTTTTCGATCAGGATCATTCCCTGACGTCTGAACATATAAGAAACGCAGCCCGGCACACCGAGGTTGCCGTTGAATTTGTCAAATGCATGCTTAACAGCAGATGTCGTGCGATTTTTATTGTCCGTAAGAACATCAACGATCACGGCAACACCACCGGGGCCGTAGCCTTCAAAGCTTCCGGTCTCATAGGTCTCACCTTCCAGTTCGCCTGTTCCTTTTTTGATCGCTCTTGTGATGTTATCGTTCGGCATATTGATGCCTTTTGCTTTTGCGATCTCGTTTTTCAAAGTCATGTTATAATCAGGGTCGCCGCCTGCTTTTGCAGCAACCGTAATTGCTCTTGCATACTTTGTAAATAGCTGTCCTCTTTTTGCGTCTTGCGAAGCTTTTCTGCCCGCTATCGTACCATGTCTTCCCATTTTTTATATTCCTCCTGACCTCATGGGTCTTTTTTGTTATTACACATTATACAACGAAAGTTCTATATATTCCATTTTATTCACAAAAAAACTGTATCTGTGCCTTTTATCAGGCTTTTTTTGCGTGAGGCGGAGGTTCGCCCTGATCCATATGCTTGTAGGCTGTGGCCATCATAAGCTTGATCCGATTCAGTTGGTTGACATCGCTTGCGCCGGGGTCGTAATCGATTGCAGCGATGTTTGCAAGCGAATGATATTTGCGCAGCGCCTTCATCATGCCTTTTCCCGTCACATGATTCGGCAGGCACGCAAACGGCTGCAAACAAACGATACTTGTAATTCCATTGTCGATCAGTTCGACCATTTCTCCGGTCAAAAGCCAGCCTTCACCACACTGATTTCCGAGAGAAGTTATTTTTTCAGCCTTTTTTGCCATCTTATTGATGTGAAGAGGCCCATGGAAGCGCTTACTGCGGTTCAAGGTCCTTCTCGCATTCGCACGGAATGCTTCGCAGATCGCAAGAAAACTCATATTTTTTGCCATGCTCAGATAGCTTCCCGAAAGCATATGGAAATTGTATTTTTTGCTGCGGAAACCATAAAGGAAAAAGTCAAGCAAATCAAGCACGACGGCTTCTCCGCCTTCTGCCTCGATCACACCGACAATATCATTGTTTGCCATCGGATGATATTTGACCAGGATCTCTCCGACAACCCCGATTTTTGGCTTTTTGATATCCAAAAGCGGCAGATCGTCGAACTCTTTGACGATCTGCTTAATGATCCGATTCATTTTGAAGAAGCTTCCATCCCTTACGTTTTCGAGAGCGAGGGCGGAACATTTCTCAAGCAGGCGATTCGCCGAGCCTTTTTCTTTTTCGTAAGGTCTCTTCGCATAAAGCACTCTCATTAAAACATCACCGTAGAGGATCGCCATCCCTGCTCTTTTCAGGAGACCGGGTGTTATCTTAAAGCCCGGGTTTTTTTCGAGTCCTACCGTATTAAGTGAAATGACAGGGATCTGCTCCATGTCAAGATCCTTGAGCGCTTTCCGAAGCAGCGGGATGTAGTTGCTCGCTCTGCACTGCCCTCCCGTTTGAGTCAGAACAACGGCAGTTTTATTAAGGTCATATTTCCCGGATTTCAACTCATGTATGATCTGTCCGAGGGTTACGATCGTTGGATAGCAGGCGTCATTGTTGACATAGCGTAAGCCCTCTTCGACGGCGTATTTATCGACCGTCGGCAGCAAAACGACGCGATACCCTTCATGTGACATCGCGGATTCTATAAATTGGAAATGGATCGGAGACATCTGCGGAGCAATGAGTGTATACTCCGACTTCATCGATTCTTCAAACACGACCCTTTCATGCGGCTTATCATAAGGGACAGGTCTGACCTGATTCTTTTCTCTTTCTCCGATGGCAGCCTTTAGCGAGCGGATACGTATTTTTGCGGCACCCAGATTCGAGCCTTCATCTATCTTAAGTACCGTATAAAGCTTGTTCCTGTGGGAAAGGATTTCTTCCACCTGGTCGGTCGTTACCGCATCGAGTCCGCAGCCAAAGGAATTCAGTTGCACAAGCTCAAGAGATTCATTTCCGCCAACTACTTCGGCAGCTTTGTAGAGCCTTGAATGATATGTCCATTGGTCAAGGATCCGAAGTGGTCTTTTCAATGTAGAAAGCTGCGCTATCGAATCCTCCGTAAGAACAGCAAAGCCGTAGGAGTTCATCATTTTGTCGATTCCATGATTGATTTCAGGATCGAGATGATAAGGTCTTCCTGCAAGCACTATCCCTTTTTGTCCATGTTCTTCAATGCCGCGGATCGCCTGCTCACCTTTTGATCGAATGTCATTTTTAAAGGCTTTGTCTTCTTTGCGTCCCGACTGAACAGCCATCCATATCTCTTCCTTTGTGATCGAAAGAGGTTCAAAGATTTTATACAGCCTTTTGATCAGGCGATTATCCGAATCATAGGGCAAAAACGGATGCATGAACTCCACATCATTTTCCTTGAGCAAATCATCCATGTTGCCGGCGATGACTTGCGAGTAAGTCGCTACAACCGGGCAATTATAATGGTTTGGAGAGTGTTTATCCTCTTTTTGCTCATGATTTATATTGGGGTAAAATATTTTTTTAACTCCATTGTTTACAAGCCATTTAATGTGCCCGTGGACAAGCTTGGCCGGATAGCAAACGGTATCCGAAGAAATCGTATCCATTCCGGATTCATAGATTTTTTTCGAAGACGCCGGTGAAAGAACAACGCGGAATCCAAGCTTCGTAAAGAAAGTGAACCAGAACGGGTAATTTTCATACATGTTAAGGACACGCGGGATCCCAATCGTACCGCGGGGGGCCTTCTCTTCAGTAAGCGGCTTATAGGAAAACAGCCTTTTATACTTATATTCAAAAAGGTTCGGGAGATTTCCGTTCTTCCGTTCTTTTCCTTCGCCTTTTTCACAGCGATTTCCTGTAATAAAACGGCTGTCGTCCGCAAAACGATTTATCGTCAGAAGGCAGTTGTTTTCACAGCCTCCGCAGCGGGCATGTGAATTCTGAACAGTAAAACGATTCATTACATCAAGCGATGCAATCGTCGAACGTGAACCTTCTATCGCTTTGTCTTTTGCGATGAGTGCAGCACCGTAAGCCCCCATGATACCTGAGATATCAGGTCTGACAACTTCCTTGCCAACGATCTGCTCGATGCTGCGCAAAACGGCTTCATTCAAAAAGGTTCCACCCTGAACGACTACCTTTTCTCCTGTTTCTTCCGGATTTCGAAGTTTTATGACCTTATACAGAGCATTTTTTATAATGGAATAAGAAAGCCCTGCGGAAATATCACCGATCGTAGCGCCTTCTTTTTGTGCCTGCTTGACTTTGGAATTCATAAATACGGTACAACGAGTTCCAAGATCGACGGGGTTTTCTGCAAAAAGTGCCTTTTTTGAAAATGCTTCCACTTCAAGTTCGACCGATTTTGCATAAGTTTCAAGGAAAGAACCGCAGCCGGAGGAGCAAGCTTCGTTGAGCATGATACTGTAGATCGCGTTGTCCTTGATCTTCATGCACTTCATATCTTGTCCGCCGATGTCGAGAATAAAAGCGACACCCGGAAGAAATTCTTCCGCCGCTTTATAATGCGCCATGGTTTCGATTTCTCCGAGATCAGCATTTAAGGCCGAGCGGATCAGACCCTCACCATAACCTGTGGCAACTGTATTTGCAATATAAGCGCTTTCCGGGAGCAATCCATATAATTCACGGAGCATCGACATGGTGGCTTCGAGCGGTTTCCCCTCATTATTTCTATAATACGAATATAAGAGGCGGTTTTTCGTATCGATCAAGGCGGCCTTGGTCGTAGTCGAACCCGCGTCGATTCCAAGATAGACCGGCCCCGTAACTTCTTCTATCTTTCTTCTTTTGATTTTGTTCTTGCTATGCCTTTTTTTAAACTCCAGGTATTCTTCCTTGTCCGCAAATAAGGGCGGAAGATGCCTTGTCAAAGAAAGCTGCGAGGGGTCCGCGGCATTGAGTCTTTCGGCAATGGCCCGAATGCTGACTTTTTCATTTTTTTCCGAAAGGATCGCCGCTCCGATCGCAACAAAATACTTTGAATCATCCGGGAAAATCACCTGTTCCGCAGGGAGCTCCAAAGTTTCAATAAATCGCTGTCTGAGTTGCGGCAAGAACGAAAGCGGACCACCGAGAAATGCAACATTTCCCTTGATCGTTCGTCCACACGCAAGACCGCTGATCGTCTGATTTACAACAGCCTGAAAAATCGAGGCTGCAAGATCCTCAATTTCGGCTCCCTCATTGATCAACGGCTGGATATCTGTTTTCGCAAACACACCGCATCGTGCAGCAATGGGATAGATCATTTTATAGTTTTCTGCTCTCTGGTCGAGCCCTGCTGCGTCCGTGGAAAGGAGTAGTGCCATCTGGTCTATAAAGGCTCCGGTTCCACCTGCGCAGGTTCCGTTCATACGCTGCTCGATCGCAGGTTTATAAAATGTTATTTTTGCATCCTCGCCGCCAAGCTCGATCGCAACATCCGTTTGGGGAATAAAGCGTTCGACCGCTTTTGTGCACGAGACCACTTCCTGTTCAAATGGTAACCCTAAAAGAGAGGATATAGAAAGTCCTCCCGATCCCGTTATGGTAACGGTACAATCCAAATCGGCATAATGAGACTTCAAATCCTCTATCATCTCTGAAAACTTTTCAAAAATGTTTGACATGTGCCGTTCATAGCGGCTAAAAAGAATCTGATCTTGGTCATCCAGGAGCACTAACTTTACAGTCGTTGATCCAATGTCAATGCCCAGTTTCATAAATACAGCTCCCTTTCTTCTAAGATAGTATTATATTATAGCATAGATGTAAAAATCTATGCTATAATCATTTACGTTTTTCATAAGGTCGAATTTGTTAGGTTACATTTCTTTTATACATATACGCAGGTGAGTGATTACTTACTTATTATCATAACAGGGTCTTATTTTTTGTCAACCAATTATAGAGCAATTCTTTCAAGACATTAAAAAAATATGCTGCCCATCGAATTATCTACACATATTATATCATTTTTTCCCTTACTGTACAGTAATAGCATGAAAAAATCGCTCAAAAGCACAATGAATTGAGCGAAACAAGGCAAAACCGCCCCGAAGAGCGGCTTTGCTTCTTATTACGAGAGCCCTGAGGTTCAATTGCAGCTATCTCACTTGTAAAAGCTTGTAGATGACGACTCCGGCTTCACCATTGGTCATTTGGAGAGTTCCTTTGAATTTTCCGGACCCGTCCCCTTTCATAATGCCAAGTCCATTGACGAGGGCTGCATATCCTTTGTAGTTGTCTGCGACCTTGTCTTTGAACATTGTGTTGAAGATTTCGGGATGCTCTCCGGCAAGGCCGAGTCCGAGAAAGCGAACCACGAATTTTGCGGCATCCTGGCGAGTCAAAAGATTCGCTGGTGCAATTTCTGATTTTTCGATTATTTTTGAAGTTTCAAGCATGTCATACAGTTCATCATCACTGTAATAGCTATATCCGTTTGAGTACAAATAGCGGAAGAACGAAAGCTGCGTGATCTTCTGATTTGGTTTAAACAAATCTCCTTCAAGATAGTATCCGTTTTCCACGAGTACACTTACCGCATTTTCACAGAAATGGCCTTTGATATCTTTGTATTCCGGTCTTTCTAGAGCTTTATATGGTTTTCCTTCCCAATCCAGCCCAACACCGTTCGTCGGATCATAGATCGAACAATCAAGGATTTTCGTAAATCCGTAAACCAGTCTGACTTCGCCCTTTTCTCCGACCTTTTGGTACATCAATCCATAGTTAGCTTGTGCATCGACGATCGACATCATTTTTTCTTTTGTGATAGCTCCGGTGACGATCGGGAATTTAGCATTTTCATACCACTCACAGCTGTAATAATCGATGCGTCCTGTTTTTCTGGCTACGTTCACATACATCCCGTTTTGACTGAAATTCATCTTGTTTTCTATACGGTCATAATGGAACGAATAATAGTCAGGAAGGTCTTCTGTTGCATATATCCTATATGGTGTGCCAGTGTCAGAAAACTCGCATTTTGCAAATTTTTCAGGCACGGTCTTCTTTAGATAATCTTCTGCGATCGTCCTGCATTTTTCTTCTGACAAGTTCTGATTCCCGGTGTTTGCCTCTCCATAATACGAATAGCTCAAAAGTTCACCGGTTTTTGCATTGATGCTCGCATAGGAGTCTTTGAAACCAATGTTCCAGATATAAACTTGCGGGTCGATATACTGCTGGCTCAGATTTGCGCTTTCCACAGTATAGGACAAAGCTGCATTCACAGGTGCCTGCGCTTTGATTTTAGCGACAGCCTCACTTTGAGAGAGAAGCGCACTGACTTTCACGATCTCAGCAACTTCTTCTTCAGTGAGCTGTACTCCTCCACCGCCCATTCCCATATCCTTGGCCTGATCACTCATCGAATTTTGATAATAAATGTTTCCATCATTGTATTGTGATACCACTTCACCGGTCATTGCATCGATATACTTTCCGGAATCAACGATTTCATAAGCAGGGAAAATTTTGAGTGTTTTCTTATCATAATCAAAATATGAATGATAGTTGAGTTCAAAACCAAGTTTTTCAAGATAAGCAGCAGTCGCTTTCTCTTTTGTGATCGCGCCTTTCAGCTCCGGGAAAGTCGGCAGAACAAAACCGCTTGACAGACCGCTGAAAGAGCGAAGGTCGCCGTTGTATTTGTTTATGCTCAAGGAAACATTCACAAAAGGTACCGGCAGATCATTTACATAAAGTTGATACTGGAAATAATGTTCATATGTATTGTTCAGATTATTTTCGCGGTTGATCTCTTTCATATTCAAAGAGAGCTGCGGATAGACTTTCTGCAGAAATTTCTTTGCAGTCGCTTCTGCCTGCGTTCTGCTTACTTTTGCAAGACCTTGCTGATCTTCGGCATTTACATATTTATAAATGCTGAGGATATTTCCGGTCCAATCCACTGTCGCAGATATGGAATCATAGGTCTCGGCGTCGCGCCATTCCAGGTTCCAAATAAGTTCGGATGCATTTCCGGAGTCCGAAGTATAACTGGAATTCGAAAATTCTTTATAATTTGCGGGAATGGTCACTACCTGCTTGACTACCAGGATCGCTTTTTCTAAAGCGGTGCTCTCTCCTGTTCCTGCCATGACAGAAAAAGTCGGTGCAAGTATCATACAAAGTGCTACCATCAGGCTCACAATTCGTTTCATTTTTTTATTCCTCCTTTTATTTTGTAACAGTAAGACGCAGGCTTTCTTAAAAAGGTTCCCATTTCCTTGCGGAATCAATCATGAAATGATAAAATACTTCGAATGATGACTGAACAGGAGAACCCTAAATTGCAAAAACCCGAAACAATACTTGATTTAAAGAATGAATTTAAAACCCCGAATAAAATGGG
>CAZKCB010000001.1:0-2782 GCA_964550965.1 uncultured Oscillospiraceae bacterium | reverse complement strand
GGTTAGGCCCGAAGGCTGTTTGGTTAGGTGGATGTAGGTCCCTGCAATCTTTTCAAGTTTGTTACAAGCTGTTTATAATGTAATAGACAGTATATTTGTCAGGCAGCATGGAGAAGATGCTCTAACCGCGATCAGTCTTGTTTTCCCTGTCCAGATGCTTCTTGTTGCGATCGGAGTCGGTACCGGCGTCGGCGTGAATTCTTTGATTGCCAGACGTCTGGGAGAGCGCAACATCGATGGTGCAAATAGAGCTGCAACACACGGTTTTCTTTTATCCTTTGTCAATTGGCTTGTTTTTGCTGTTTTCGGTCTCTTTTTCGTTGATGATTTTTTGCGGGCGTTTTCAGATAACCCCTCTGTGATAGCATACGGTACGCATTATCTTTCGATCATAACTGTTTTTTCCTTATTTATGTGTATTCAATTCAATGTCGAAAAGATCCTTCAAGCAACAGGGAATATGGTTTTTCCGATGATCTGCAGCCTGATCGGGGCCGCCGTGAAAATCGCGCTGAACCCTATCCTTCTTTTAGGGCTGCTCGGTTCTCCGGCATTCGGGATCTCCGGAGCTGCAAGTGCGACCGTTATCGGAAACGCCGTTGCCATGACGATCGGACTGATTTTCCTGTTCCGTTTCAAGCATGAAGTAAAAATAGGTCTTTCAGGTTTTCGCCCCAATAAAAAAACACTGCATGATATCTATGCAGTGGGCGTCCCGGGCATCGTAATGCAGTCCCTCGCGTCAGTTATGATCGGCGGTCTCAATGGGATCCTGATCGGTTATTCGGAAGCTGCCGTAGCCGTTCTTGGGGTGTATTTCCGCTTGCAGAACTTCATATTTATGCCGGTATTCGGTTTGATGCAGGGAGCAATGCCGATTTTCGGCTACAATTTCGGAGCGCGGATCAAATCCCGTTTGATCCGCACCTATAAGTTCACTTTTTTGTTTGCTTTTTCGATCATGACAGTCGGACTCATACTGTTTCAGCTTTTCCCGGAACCTCTGATCGCTCTTTTCAACCCATCCGACGAAATGATGGAAATTGGAGTGCGGGCGCTTCGGATCGTAAGTCTCTGTTTCATTCCGGCTTCATTTGGCATCACGAGTTCCACGATGTTCCAGGCTACCGGTCATGGATTGATGAGTCTTTCCGTTTCTTTGCTGCGGCAGCTTATCATCATACTGCCCCTTTCAGCCGTCCTCGCCCATTTCTTTGGACTCGACTACTTTTGGTACGCTTTCCCGGTATCAGAGGTCATTTCAGTATCCGCAGAAGTCTATTTTTTAAAGAAGCTTTATGACAATAACATCCGTAATCTTTAATTATAAGTCGATTTCCAGAGTTACCGGACAATGATCGCTTCCGAAGATGTCATTACGCAAAATGACATCTTTTATTTTGCCTTTGAGCCTTTCAGAGACGAGAAAGTAGTCGATCCTCCACCCCGCATTGTTTACACGCGCATTCGCGCGATATGACCACCAGGTGTAGGCTTGTATACGCTCAGGATAAAGATAGCGAAAGCTGTCCGTAAATCCAGCGGCAAGCAGTTCACCGAACTTCCCGCGCTCCTGATCTGAAAACCCTGCATTTCCGCGGTTCGGCTTCGGGTTTTTCAGATCGATCTCCTCATGCGCGACATTGAGGTCGCCGCAGAGGATGACCGGCTTTTGCCGGTCGAGCGCGGACAAATACCCCCGAAAGGCATCCTCCCACTCCATCCGGTAGCCGATCCTGGCAAGCCCGTCCTGTGCATTCGGAGTATAGCAGGTCACCAGAAAAAAATCTTCATATTCTAAAGTAATGACGCGCCCTTCTTTATCATGGCCCTCGACCTCGATATCATAACGCACGGACAGCGGCTCTTTTTTTGTGAAGATCGCAGTACCCGAATAGCCTTTCTTGTCTGCGCTGTTCCAATACTCTTTGTAGTCTGCAAGGTCGATCTCGGCCTGGCCTTTCTGCATTTTGGTCTCCTGCAGACAGATCATATCGGGCTGTTCTTCTCTTACAAATTCAAGAAAACCCTTTCCGAGCGCTGCCCGAAGTCCATTTACGTTCCAGGTGATCAGTTTCATATTTTTTTCCTCTGTTATTTCTATTTAATATACGGCTTCTTCTTGTTCAACGGGATCCGCAGACCGATCCAATACATACTCGTTCAAAAATTTTCGGGTACTCCGCCATTCCGGCAAAAAATAGCTCATCCATCTTTTAAAAACATCATTGTGGCTTTTTTCGATCAGATGGCAAAGCTCATGTACGATCACATACTCAAGACATTCCGGCGGTTTTTTTGCGAGATTCAAGCTGATCCAGATCCGCCTTGCCCTCACATTGCACGTGCCCCATCTTGTCCTCATGTTTTTTGTTTTCCACTCTTCGGCATGGACTCCCATAACGCCCTCCCATTTTTCAAGAAGACCCGGGATTTCAGCTTTGAGCAAGTCACGATACCACTCGTTAATGATTTTTTCGCGTTCCACTGCGGTACTCGTTTCTTTTACCTGTAAAAAAAGACTGTCACCCGAAAGAGTGACTCTGTTTTCTTTTTTTGACGGCAATATTTCAAGTCGCAGAGGTTTTCCCCATACATAAATGATTTCTCCGGATTCATAATGTCTGACTGCCGTCTGCACGCGTTTGCCGAATTTCTCCTTATGCTTTCGTATCCAGTCTGCCTTTGATTCTATCGTCCGGCGAATGCTTTCTTCGCTCATATATCGCGGAACGGAAGCATAAAGGCTTCCATCCGGTGCTTTCACATATAAATGAAGATA